>JBASAN010000484.1:0-5580 GCA_049650625.1 Ornithinimicrobium sp. | reverse complement strand
CTCCGACGCCCGCAACGGCCTGCGCGTGATCCGGCGTGACGCAGCAGCGGGCCTGGACCTGCGGCAGAACCGGATGGCCCACGCCACCGAGATCGTCCTGCAGCTCGGTCGCACCAAGCTCCCCTGGGGTGAGTATCCGGTGCACGTGCTGTACACCGACTACTCGCGAGCCAAGGGTCAGTCGCTGATCAACTCGGTGAACGTCCTGATCGACTCGATCCTGAAGTGAGGTGTCCTGGATGCTGGACCAACCGCTGATCAAGGCGATCCTGATCGGTGCCATCGTTGTCGTCACCGCGATGTTGACGCGGTCGACGTCGGGGGCCCGACACCAGGCGGTGCGGCGGCTGATGCTCATCGGCTTCGTCGCCCTGGCCGTGGTGGCCGTCCTGTTCCCACCCTTCCTGACCCAGGTTGCCCAGACCGTTGGGGTCGGTCGAGGCGCTGACCTCCTGCTCTACGGCTTGACCGTGACGTTCTTGGGTTACGTGGCCGCCAGCTATCGGCGGCTGCGGCAGATGGAGATGCAGGTGACGACCCTGGCGCGAGAGGTTGCCCTGCGACAGGCACTGCTCGAGCAGCGCGAGGACCCCCCTAGCCCCTGACCGATCTGCGCGCTCTTGCGGGTGGGGCTGCGTGCATCGGCGCGCAGATCGGTCAGCGGGTGGGCAGGTTGGCCACCAGCGGCAACACCCGGTCGTAGGTTGCCCGGTCGCCGCACACGAGGATCCCGCTCGGCTGTTCACGCGGGTCGTACGCCGTCCCCTGGAACGTGCCGACATATCCCCCGGCCTCCTGGACCATCAGCGTGCCAGGGGCGTGGTCCCACGGGAACGTCCCGCCGTAGATGACGACATCGGCTGCCCCCTCGATGAGCCGCGGGTAGTCGACCCCGCAGCACACCCAGGTCAGCTCCAGCGGCGGGATGTCGCCCAGGGCGTGGCCCAGCCACGGGCGCATCGACGTGACCGCGCGGACCGCACCGGGCGTGGCGGAAACCCCCGGGCGGTACAGCCTGCCGCCGTCGCGCCACAGACCTGCGCCCCTCTCGGCCACGTAGGCCCGACGGTGCTGAGGTTGCCAGATCCAGGAGCGCACACAGTCCCCGGCGCGGAGCTCGGCCACCATCACGGCATGGTCGGGCGAGCCGTGCACGAAGTTCTTGGTGCCGTCGATCGGGTCGATGGTGAAGGCGTGGTCGGCGACGCGGTATCGGTCCACGATCGTCGAGTCCGCTGCGGTCGCCTCCTCGCCCAAGATCACCGCATCGGGGTATGCCGAGCCCAGCGCTCTGGTGATCTCCTCCTCGGCTTCTCGATCGGCGACGGTCACCAGGTCACCAGGCCCCTTCTCCATCACCTGCTCGGCCGCCAGCGATCGAAAACGCGGGTTGATGAATTCTTCAGCGACATCTCGGAGCAGCATCAGCACAGCATCGGTGTCCACGCGCCCAGCCTACGGAGCCTCGAGCCGGCGACGTCGGGGCGTCCCGGTGCCGAACTTCCACAGGGCCTTCGCCGGTCGGGGTATCAGACCCCCCGTTGACTGCTCTGATACGTGACCACCTCACCCCTTCAGGAGTCACTATGTCGATCCAGGTCCCCGGTCTCAAAGCACTCTCGGCCACCCTTGCTGTGGCCCTCCTCGCTGGATGTGGGTCTGATGATCCGCAGGTCAGCGCAGCCGCACCGACCACGTCGGACAGCGAAGACACGCCGTCACCCACCGAGGCGCAGTCCGCTACAGCCACGGAGCCCGAGTCAGCGTTGACCGCGCAGGAGGTGGCGCTGGACTCCTCGGTCTTCTGGGGCCCGCACCGCTACGACCTCGGCACAGCCACCCTGGAACCTGCCGAAGGCGGTGGCACGCTCACGGTCGACGCCATGGTGGAGAACCTGAGCGAGGAGTCCTTCGACCCCAACGGAGGGGATGTTTGGCTGGCCCGAGACGGCCTGGCGGGCGGCTACTCCGCCGACAACTTCGACCCGACGCCTCCCAAGGCCAAGGTGTCAGGCGACCTCGAATGGTTCGTCGACGAGGACTTCGAGATGGATACGGCCGTTCTCCACTTCGGAGAGCTGACGAACAACTACTCCACGGTGCCTCTCAACGGCGACCCCGTCGCGACCCAGGAGCAGCAGGAGGTCACCCCACCCGAGGGTGGCTCGAACGACATGTGGGAGATTGCGCCGTCGGCCGTGACGCTCTACCCACACGACATGTGGAGTGGCTACCCAGTCGAGGAGGGCAAAGCGTTTTTGGTGGTCGACCTCGTGGCGACGTTGACCGAGACGGACACGCGCTCCCTCAACGTGAGCACCAGCGACTTCACCCTGACGTTGCCCGATGGCACGTCGGCACCCGCACCGGGCGGCGGGTACCCCGGGATCAACGAAGTCGTGGAGGGCGGCAAGTCGACCCCGGAGGTCTCCATCGCCTTCGCTGTCCCTCTGGATGCGGTCGGTGACTACGTCTTGACCCACCAGGAAGGTGACCAGGACCCCATCCAGATGCGGTTCAGCATCGAATAACACCTAGAGCAAGACCGGCGCTACCCCAGCCCCCAAACTGAGGTAGCGCCGCTGTGTCCGGCCAGGAAGTCGACCGTCAGGGCGGCCACGGCCACCAGGGCGGCAACGACCGTCACCACCAAGCGCACGACCTTGTGGCCCGCCCACGGAGCCCGACGCTGCACCCCTGCCGACCAGGTCAGCCAATAGACGACCGTGGTGGCACCCAGGATGACGGCTACCACACCGGCCCAACCGCCCCAGTGGGTATGGTCGGCCAGCTCCTGCGTGAGCTGGGATCGCTCCCCCAGGAAGTTCTCTCCGGCCAACTTGGTGAGCCACGTCACGGCCGCCGTCACCACCCCGAGCAGAGGCAGCCCCCACCCGAGCCAGTGACGAAATCGCGGTAGGGCGATGCATCCCAGCAGGGTTATCGCATTGGCAGCCAGCAGGACCACCGCCGCGTGCACGAGCAACGGGTGCAGTGGCAAGCCGTCGATCATCCAGCTCATGGGCATGCTCCTCGGTGGCGCCGGTGATGCATCATCTGCTTCGAGGTCTCCCCGTGGGGACCGTGAGCCCTCAGGCGTCCCGCGTCTGGCTACCCAGGCGGGAGATGAGGGTGGTGGCGATGCTGTCCGGAGTCAGACCCACCCGTTCGAGGACCTGTGCCCGGGAGCCGTGGTCGAGGAACTCCTGTCGCACGCCGAAGCACCAGACCGGGAGGTGAGGTCGCTCCCCCGCCGAGATGGAGTGGCTGATCGCCGCACCCACGCCCGTGCCGACGACATTGTCCTCGATGACGGCAACGGCTCGGGCTCGAGACCCCAGGGCGACCAGGTGGGGCGAGACCGGAAGAACCCAGCGAGGGTCGACCACACGCACGCTGACCCCGTCGGCACGCAGCTTGTCCGCCACCTCCAAGGCGGTCGGGACCATCGAGCCGACTCCCACGATGAGCAGGTCGTCGTCGGCCTCGGCTCCGCCGTCCTCGGACAGCACGTCGACGTCACCATCCATGCGCAACGCGGGGATCGGTGCGGGGACGGTGCCTTTGGGGAAGCGGATCAGGCTCGGGCCATCATCGATGTTGACCGACTCGCGCAGCGCCGCGGCCACCTGGGCGCCGTCCCGGGGGGCGGCCAGACGTAGGCCCGGCACGATCGCGGCCACCGACATGTCCCACATACCGTTATGGCTGGCCCCGTCGCTGCCGGTCACTCCCGCACGGTCCAGCACGAAGGTCACGCCTTGTCGGTGCAGGGCACAGTCCAGCAACAGCTGGTCGAACGCCCGGTTCAGGAAGGTCGCGTAGATCGCGACGACCGGGTGCAGGCCGGCGAAGGACAAGCCGGAAGCCATCGTAACCGCGTGCTGCTCGGCGATCCCGACGTCGAACACGCGATCCGGGAACCGCTCGGCGAAGGCCCCCAACCCGACCGGAATGAGCATCGACGCGGTCAGCGCCACGATGTCGTCGCGCTCGGTCGCGATCAGGACCAGCTCGTCGCTGAACTCGTCGGTCCAGCCTCGTCCGGACACCTCCAGCGGAAGCCCGGTCTCCGGGTTGATGACTCCGACCGCGTGGAACCGGTCGGCCTCGTGCACCGTCGCATGCCGGTAGCCGTGCCCCTTCTCGGTCAAAGCATGCACGAGCACCACGCCGTTGAAGTCGCGGGCGCGTCGCAGGGCGGTCTCCATGGCGTCCAGATCGTGTCCGTTCACCGGCCCGAGGTACTTCAGGCCGAGATCCTCGAACATCCCCTGCGGGCTGACGATGTCCTTCAACCCTTTCTTCATGCCGTGCAGCGCGTCGTACATCCGCTGGCCGACCACGGGGGCCCGGCTGATGTTGCGTTTACCCCACCCCAGCATGTTCTCGTAGCTGCGGGTGGCCCGCAGCGAGGCGAGGTAGTCGGCCATACCGCCGAGGGTCGGGGCGTAGGAGCGTTCGTTGTCGTTGATCACGATGACCAGCGGGAGATCGGGGTTGGCGGCGATGTTGTTCAGCGCCTCCCAGGCCATGCCGCCGGTGAGCGCTCCGTCCCCGATGACCGCGACGGTATGGCGATCGCTCTCGCCGCGTAGTCGTCGTCCGGTGGCGATGCCGATCGCCCAGGACAGGGAGGTCGAGGCGTGGGAGTTCTCCACCACGTCATGCTCGGACTCCCCGCGGCTGGGGTAGCCGGACAGACCCCCCTGTTTGCGCAGGGTCGAGAAGTCCTGCCGACCGGTGAGCATCTTGTGGACGTAGGACTGGTGACCGGTGTCGAAGACCACCGTGTCGCGTGGGGAGCTGAAGACCCGGTGGATCGCCATGGTGACCTCGACCACCCCGAGGTTGGGCCCAAGGTGTCCCCCCGTGCGCGAAACCGAGTCGACCAGGTAGTCCCGGATCTCGTCGGCCAGGGCACCGAGCTGGTGCCGCTCCAGCAGCTTGAGGTCGGCGGGGCCGTTGATTGTGCTGAGCAAACCCACGAAGCCTGCACCCTTTCGGCAGTGAAGGAAAGACCCTGAGTCTACGGGTCACGCATGGACAGCATCCCAGGCATGCCTCAACGTTTGCTGATCGGCGCGCGCACCGACAGTGCCTCGAGCATCAGCTCTGCACTGCGCAAGGCCGCCCGCAGGCGCAGTCCCTCCGCCGTGAGCGCCTCGAGCACGTCACCCAGGCTGCCGGTCGGCAGCACGGGACCCAGCTCGGGGCGCACGTCTCGCCAGGCTCCACGCATGGCTGCGAGCTCCGCCTGCAGATGGCGCACCGTCACCCAGGCCAGGGCAACCGGATGGCGCCGCCACGCCGAGTACCCCCGGTAGTCGGCCGGGCACTGGTCGAGCAGCCAGGAGACGGCGGACTGCTCCCACCCGGAGACTCCCGCCGGCGGCACGCGTTCCGGCCACCCCGGCGGTCCTGACGACATACGAACAAGTGTACGACTCCCCTCCACGGGGGAGGGCCAGTCTTTCCGGGAGTCGGCAGCCGGCTCGAGCCCGCGCCGCGCCTAGACGAGCGAACGCAGGACGTACTGCAGGATGCCGTCGTTGCGGAAGTAGGACGCCTCGCCGGGAG
>JBASAN010000483.1:0-8221 GCA_049650625.1 Ornithinimicrobium sp. | reverse complement strand
GCAGGTGCCAGGCCGCGCCGCTCGCGGTCAGCAGCGACCCCGGCGAGTCGTCCGTCTCGAGCGCGGTGATCGCCTCATCGATCAGCTCGACCGCTGCCGCCAGCCGCGACACGCGGAGAACGGGTCTGTCACCGGTTGCTGCGACGAGCGCATCAGCGTCGCGGCCCGTGACGTGCAACCACCACACGGTCCATGGAGCCCCTGGGTCGCACCCGTAGACGTGTGGCGCCCCGGTCGGGATCACCAAGGACTCCCCAGGACCCAGCTGCAGTCGATGTCCGCCCAGCTCGCACCACCCACGCCCCTCGGTGCAGACGATGATGATGGCCTGACCGGCACCGTGCGGGCGGCTTCGTCGGTGCTCCGCGGCCCGAGGGAAGTAGCCGCAATCGGTGACGAGCAGCTGGGACGTGACGGGGCTCGCAAGCGCGCGAGCGGCGATCTTCCTGGACAGGACGCGGATGCGTTCGCCCTCGAAACCCGAACGACGACTCGCAGCCATGCGCAGATCGTAGGTGCGGTGGCGGTTGCGGAAGACGCGTGCCCGGCAGAGGACCCTGGACGATGCACCGGCCGACCTGCCGTGCCGCCTGCCCGACTACGGGCCAGCCGACGGGGTCACGTCTACCTCCGACGGTCGGGGACGGCGCGTTCTGCAAGGGCCAGGGCAGATCGTGCTTGCTGCGAGGGCAAGCCGCTGGGGGTGCCCGAACCTCTCGGTGCCCCCCGGAGCCTCACCTCGGGCGCCACGTCAAGATCAGCGCCTGAGCGGCGACTGCGGCCTTCGTGCGCTTCGATCTGGTCGGCACGGAATGCATTCGGCGGCCACTACAACCGGGCACGAAGAAGCGGTCACTCGGATCCGCCCAGCGATGGACATGGTCAGTCGAGCCGGACCGCTCCATTCGGCGGGTATTAGACGAGATCGCGGTCCGCACGCCGCACAGCGGCAGGAGTCCCTCCGCTGCGCGCAACACCAAGGACCTTTGCAGCTGCCACGACGGCTTCGGTTCCAAAGTAAAAACCGACAATGGTCTGGACTACGACTCGGAAGTCAGTAACCAGTCCCTGCTGCCCATCGGTAACGCTTGCGACCTCTTCGATCGTGACCACGTACGTCAACAGCACCAAGAAAGTCAGCAGGAAAGACGCCGTAATAGCGACGCGCGCGCGCCGCGACGCTAGAGAAAAGCCACACCGAAGGAGGCGACCGCAACGAGCGAGAGGCTTGCACCAGCGATCGGCTGCCACGGCAACCAGCCGTATCGAAAGTTGAACCCCAGTAATACGTGACCGACGACAGCTGCTAGTGCACAGACCGTAGTGGTGACGACAACGGGCGCAACCCGCACCACGTCGATAACATCTTCCGGCTCACTCGCCGTTGAATCATGGCTGTCGGGTGCTTCTTTCGCAGAATTGCCTGCGGATCGCCGTCTGGTCATGTTCCCCCCTTTCGGAGGGTAGTCCTGTCGACGCCGACCGGCAACGCACAAAAAAAGGCTTCGGTGGGCAGGTGGCGCGCCGTCTTGTATAGAAGAGAACTGCTTGTGCAGACACGGTTCTCATCAGGGCAGCATCCCCATCTGAGGCGGTCCGAAACGGCTCTGCTTGCGCACCACTAGCGCCCTGTTGACCGTTCGAAACGGCCGTCTTCAAACGATGGAGACTGCAACCGAGCCGGGGCGAGTCAGGCAGCAAGCTCAACCGCACCTGCGTTGATACGCCCAGACGGCGTGGTCAAGAAGGCCCGCGTCGACTCCCATGCGCCCAGCTGCGCCGAGCAGGATGGACTCCGCGTCCCGAGCCGTCACGCGCCGCTCGACCGCCCGGGAGATCCACCGAATGATCATCCGGTCGGCCTTCACCCCGGGCACACCAGCGTTCATCAAGAAGTAACGCCACGTCAGGCCGCTGCGCTGTCCCGGCAACGCAAGCCACTCGGCCTTGATCCGGTCCCGCTCCCCCGGCGCCTCGAGAACCAAGCTGAGCCGATCGCTGGTCTGTACGCCGGATCGCTGCAAGAGGCGCGCGGCGCCGTAGATGACCTCGGTCTTGTAGGGGGCCTGTCTCGACTGCCACGCCCGCCAACGATTGTTGAGCGTGTCGGCAAACCCCTCTGGCCCACGTTGGCGTTCGATCTCGGCTATTACGTCGTCAGGCGTGTCCGACTCCGGGTCGCATCCCCGTTCGCGCCGGAGGTCGCGGTAGCGGTCCAACACCCTGACGACTGCGCTGGAGCGGTTCCCGGTGCTGTACACCGCGTTCATCACGCAGAGGCCGAGACCATTCAGCCGTACCGGGGGCGGCCACGAATCAGTGTCACCCAACTCCTTTTTCGCGAGCTTGACGGTCTTGTCGACCTCGTCGGAGGCAGTCGGTTCGGCGGGGGACGGCATGCGCGGAGTGTTCGCGAAATCCTCTGCCCCGGCAACCCCTGAATGCTGAACAGACGCGCCTCAAGCGTGCAGGCGGACCGCTTCAGTCAGGCTCAAGCTGAGTCGGGCAATGGTGCCCGCCGAATCGCTGTCGGAGGCTTCGTAGTCCTGCGCGGCCCGCTCGACCCGCCCCGCGATGTCCGACCAGGTGACGTAGGCGACCGCCCCAGTCGCATCTACGGGCGCCACCTCACGATCCAACCGCGCCGAGATGCTGTCCATCCCCAGCTGCAGCGCCTCATCAATGCCCAAGGCACCGCGACCCTGCACCCGCAACGGTGGTGGCGCGCCCAAGACCAACAGCAGAAGAGGCCGACGTCCGGCGCTGTGATGCACCGTGACGAGGAGCTCGCGTGCTAGCTGCTCGACCGAGAAGGAGGACCGGCGGATCCGCTTGGCCTCGACGAAGACGAAGCTGCTTGGTGAGCTGATCACCGCGTCCGGCTGAACGCGCAGTGACAGCTCGGGCTCGACCAGATCGCCGGGGAGGAGATCGACGGCGGCCTGCTCGATCTCGGCAGAGGCCTGCTCCCTTGCCGCATCTGCCCCCACCGCTGCCCGGATCGCTGCACCGAGGAACGCGTCGCGCGGAAGGAAGTCGAGTGCTTGGAACACCTCCGTCGTCAGAACGTTCTCCAGTCCGAGCCCACCCCCGCGATACTTGCGCGCATTGCCCTCCCACGAGAGCTCATCAAGCAGACGTCGCACTGCACTGACCATCGCTGGAACCTATCCTGCCGGCGCCATCGTCGAGAGTGGCGTCGAGCGTCGTGGTGCGTCGCGTTCCGGGTCCCCGGCCCAGCCAGTCGGCCGCACCGGGGTTCTGATCCTGCCTACCTCGAGCTGTCCGGCGATAGCCGGCTGGATCCATGACGGCTCACGGCGATACCTCGGCAAGAGCGCCTTGGTAGGCGTCGGCCACGCGGAAGCAGAACGCCAGGAGTGGGTCGACGCGACCCGGCGTAAGCCAGCCCGGGGACGTCCGCGCTTGCTTCTCGCCGCCGTTGAAGAAGAACAGCGAATTCGCGTCGTCGCGGAACTCCGGTGTGTTGAGTGCCGAGATCTCGATGCCCGTGTTCACCCCGGCGTACGAGCTGAACGGGACGAACACTCGACCGTCGTTGTAGATCGCGACCACGGTTCGCACCCCGCTCGCGGCCGGCCCCGTCGCCTCGAGCACGACGTGGTTCGGGCCGATCCGCCGCTTGAACCCTGCCTGCAACCAAGCGCCAGTCACCTGTTCGGTTGCGACGCGAACCTCGGCGTCCGCGATCTGGCCGTAGAACTCGTCCAGCGATCCCGGCCGCTCCTTCATCTTCGCTTGCTCGACGGTGGCGGTAAACGTGTTGGGCTCTATGACAGCCGTGAACAGCGGCGCCCAGGCGCTGTCCCCGATGCGTACAGCCTTGACCTCCACCAGCCACACCGAGATGCCGCGCGCCGAGTCGAGCTCTGCGAGGTCGTTCAGGTACTGCGCCACCGCTTTGAACTCGTCACGGTGCTCCTCGGCCACCACCACGAGACCGCGGGCGTGCCGGGCGACGGCGTAGGCCAGTCCGCGCGTGAGGTGGTCGTGGTCGGCACGGCCGTACTGGTTCTCGACGACGAACTCCGAGCCGTCCTCGCCCTGCGCGACGATGTCGATGCGACGACCTCCGGCCGTGGGCACTTCTGAGCGTCCCACGGCTGCCAGGTCGACCCCGAGCGCGTCGCCGAGGTTGTCCAGCTGGTCGGCCAGCAACGGCGTGAAGTCCGAGGCCTCGCCCTTCCACGCCTCGCTCAACCGTCCGAATACCAGCCTCGCCATCGTCATGGCGAAGGTCTACCACCAGTCGCTACGTCGAAGCGACCGACTCGATGGCGGTCCGCCGGGACCAATGCAATCCAAGAGCTGGCCGCAGCGAACCGTGGCCGGCACCGCGTCTCAGCGAGGATCAGGACCGAGGCTCTCGCTGGGGGCAGCAGCCGGGTGAGCTGCCTCGTACGCGTCCAGAACGTCCCGGTGGAGCCGACCACGCGTACCGATTTCATACCCATGATCGCGAGCCCAGGCTCGTACGTCAGCGGGGCTCGGCGCGGATAGCTCCGGAGGGGTCTCGGTCGAAGTCGCGGTTGCTTCCGGGACGCCAGGAGTCGTTCCGGGATGTGCCGGTGCCGGCCCGGGCCCCGGCGCCACCTTCCTCCCGTCACGCGCTCGTGCGGGTTGGAGATGGTCGAGCAACAGGACGTACGTCGAGGGATCTTCGACCCGCATTCCGATCTCTCGGGCCTTGGCTGCCTTGACGCCGTCCATGGATCCGTCGGTCACCAGCATCGCGGTCTTGATGGAGACCGCCGAGGATATCCGGACGCCGAGCTGCTCGGACCTCTCCTCGAGGCGATCGCGAAGGGAGCCATCGCAGCCGGTGAACACCACCCTGTCGCCGACACGCAGGGGTTCGCCGAAGGCCCAGCCCGCGGGAAGGGCGGTGAGTCCGACCGACAGCCGCTGGTCGCGTGCGAGCTCTGCCCGCTTCAGGAGCGCGGGGATGATCCTCGGGTTGACCCCGAGGAGGTCGGAAACGCTCTGGAGCTCGGTGCGCTCGGCTCGGGTGACCTTGCCGTCGTCGAGCGCAGCGTGAGCGAGGGCAAGGACGAACGCCTGGTTCGCACAGGCGATGTCGTCCGCGGCCAAGTTCTCCGTCTCGGCGACCGAGGTGAGCTCCGCGGCCTCGGAGGCACTGACCTCGCCGTCCTCGAGTACCTCGGCGAGCTTCTCGAGATACGACAGCGCGCCGCTCGGCGCGCCCTCATCAAGGGCGTCGACGAGCGAGAAGCGCTCGACCAGCTCGACCAGAGCCCGCGGAACCGGGGCCTTGGCCTGATTGGCCATGACGTGGAGAGCACGCGTGGAGGGCGCCGAGTGCGCCTTCCCCGACATCGGGCCCGTCTCGGCTGAGGAGGGAGCCCGCGAGGGCTGGGTGGGCCATGAGACAGCGCCAGCGCGAGCGGTCAGGTTGAGGTGCTCCGCAAGCGGTGGGGTGCCGATGTGCGGATGCATGTACGCGGCCAGCAGCGCCGCGGTCGCACGCGCGTCACCGAGAGCGGAGTGTGCGCCGGTGAGCGGCGTACCCACCGCCCAGCAACAGTCGGCGAGACGACGCCGCTCGAGGTGCGGAAGATGGTGCTCGGAGGCCTTCAAGGTGCACAGGGCCGGCACCTGTGGGAGGTCCCAGCCGGCCCGGTCGTACTCAGCCCGCACGAAGGCCAGGTCGAACCGGGCGTGGTGAGCAGCGATCGCCGCGCCAGCCAGTCGCTGGTTGAGCGGCGAAACGATGTCGGCGAACGCAGGAGCATCGGCGACGTCTGCGGCCGTGATGCCGTGGATGTGGGTCGCGCCGACAGGCCCCTGCGGGTTGACCCGGGTGACCCACTCATCGAGGACACGGCCCCACGGGTCGGTCGTGACCACGGCGAGCTCGATGATGCGGTGCTGTCCAGCGGAGAGGCCGGTGGTCTCGACGTCGATCACGGCGAATCGAGGCTGGCCCGAACCCAATGACGGACTCGGTGGCCGCCGCGCAGGAGTCACCCCCGGCGAAGGAACCTCCTTCGCGACGGCATGGTCCTTGCGGAAGCGGTCGAAGAGACCCATGGAACCCTCCTGGTCTTGGCGCATCGGCGCCGTCATGCTGACACCGATGCATCGGCCCCGTCCGATGGTTGACCGATCCCGCGGCGGCACTCGTGCACCTCGGTTCCTTGCGCCGCGCCCGTCCGCAATCAAACGGCTGCCACACCGTTCGCGCCGTCGTCGTGTTCGAACGGCCAGAGCCTCCTGGCCGTGCGGACGTCAGCTCGTATTCGTGACCGACTGCATTCTCAAGGTCGCGAGCAGGGACCGGTCGGCGGCGAGCTCCACCTGATCGCCCTGGACGAAGAAGCGACCTCCCGCACCACCGGAAGCGAGATAGGCCAGATCTGCCGCATCATCGAGAATCTGGCTGAGGCCGGACACGTAGAACCGGTCTTGGTCTCGATGCCTGCCATGTCGGTAACCGGCGAAGACGACACCCCTCGGCGTCACGGCAAACTGGGCCGCGGGCCACGTGAGGGCCAAGACCTTCACGATGGCCAGTTCGATCCTGTCATGAGGGATGCAGGGGGCCTGACGATCGGCGGGCCGCACACGGTGCTTGGGCCGCAGAGGTTCGAGTCGGCCGTCTCTCCAGGTCCCGTCCGTCAGCCTCAGGCGCAACCGAGCTCTCGCAAGCTGGTGGTTCTGTGTGTCGAGATGGCTGTCGTCGAGTCGTACGTCTAGCTCATCGAGCAGGTCTCTGGCGTCTGGTCTCAGCAGAACGGGACTAGGCAGCCCGTGCGCGGGCATCCTCATGCTTGGCTCGTCAGGTGGTAGCCGCGGCACCGGTCGCACGAGTACGAGCGAACCTCGCGGCGGCGGGTCTCGGTACCGGTCCGAGCGCAGTAAGAACGGGCGTTGGCGGCTTGGTGCAAAGCCGACACAGCCTCACGCTTGTCGCGGAATCGGCGCTTCTTGCAGTCGGAAAGTCTCGAAAGGGGCATGTCGCTCTCACTCTCATCGAAGGAAGAGCCGGTGGACGGCCGCCCGTGCTTGACGGACGGCCGCCCAGCGGCCACGAAAGATGAAAGGGCTGATGCCTTGCTGCCAAGTCTTGATCGAGTCTTATGCCCGTCGGCGGCTCTTGCTTGGACTTACTTCGCTAGCCCCCGCCCAGGGACCCTCACGGGCTCTATGAAGCATCCTGTTGCGACTGACTGGTGAGACTTACGGTGGACTTAATGCCCGTCGGCTGCCTGTTGCTCACTCTGACTGCGCTGATGCTTGCTCGGCCCGCCCTTGGTTTCCAGCGGATCACAAACGCTACAGGAATGGCCTCGTCTCGGATGTAGTCCTTCCTGGCCATTTCCTGACCTGGGGTGCCCGCTCGCTCCCTGGCACCGCGGCGCGCGAGAAGGTTCACGCGACAAGCGCGTCGAATGCGTGGTTGCTCTGCGGTGCGAGCGCCGCAAACCGCGGACGATCCATGAGGCGCGGTGTCATCGGCCGTCGGCGCGAAGACTGCTGCCCGGAGGAGCCGAGCCGACCCCGTCACCGTTCTCGGTGAACAGCACGCCGTGCTGCTCGCACAGATCGCTGAGCCGATCACACGCCGTCTCCCGCGCGGCCCGGTCCCGGAACGGCACCGTCACCGCGGCCGGCGATTGCGGACCGGGTGCGTCCCACACCGACCCACGCGGTCGGACCGCGATCGCCCACGAGCCCTGACGCACCATGGCGACCTCGAGGATCTCCGGCCACGCCCAGGACCCGCGGTACTGCCGGTGCCCGCCGGAGATCGTGATGCCTGTCGGGTCGATCCGCACGGTGGTTCTCAGATGGACCACGACGATCGGACCGGCACTCACCATCAGCTGCAGGACGGGGAAGACGATGAGACGCCACACGCCCCCGTCGGCCGATCCGATCGCCAGCACCAGCAGCACCGCGACGACGACCCCGAGAACGGCGACGATCCGCAGCACGACCCGCAGCCGGCCTGACGGGCCGAGCTCGAGGACAGCCTCGTCGGCGACACCCTGACCCACGGCGTCAGCGTAGGTGGCGCGGCCGGGATGCCGGGCTGTTCGCGGGAAGCATCCGAGTGCCTGTCCCGACCTCGCTTGAGCGGCTCGCCACGTGGATCCGTCACCCCACCGGAGGCGTCACGCAGCTCATCAATTTTCGTCTCTTGCGAACCCTTGACATTGGTCAGATATACACCTCG
>JBASAN010000482.1:0-3767 GCA_049650625.1 Ornithinimicrobium sp. | reverse complement strand
GGCTCGCGGAGCGACCCGGTACGGGATGGGCTCGCGGAGCGACCCGGTACGGGATGGGCTCGCGGAGCGACCCGGTACGGGATGGGCTCGCGGAGCGACCCGGTACGGGATGCCGTACTGGCACGCTTGAGCCGATCGGCTCGCGGCGACTCACTCCTGGCTAGCGACACGCTCGAAAAACGCGGGTCTAGTTGGTAGTCGAGTCGGCGAGTTTCCAGGGCGGCGAAGACTTGTCCGGGGGCGTCGTCTCCGACGAGCAGGCGCAACCTCGTGTCGTTCGGGTCGGCGACGTGGCGCAGGACCTCAGCTGCGGCGTCGTGCGGTGAGGTCCCGCCACCTGTGCCTTCGGCGGTCCACGGGACCTGGTGGGTACCGAAGAGGGTGGTGCGCAGGTCGTCGTAGGCGGGGTTCGGGTTACTGAAGCGCATGCTGCTCGTGGCCCACTGGGTGTCGATGCCGCCGAGTTGCGCGAGGGTACCCGGATGCCGAGGTCTCGAACAGGACGGTCGGCTTGTCGCCCACGGTTGCTCTCCTCGTCCTCGTCAATCCTGTTCGAGGACCGACTCCGGGAGAATCATGTCGGGGACGAGTTCGATCAGGAGGTCGCGGATGCGACCGTCGATGTCGGCGATGATGGTCCGCACGGTGGTCTCGTCCTGGCCGCCGGGGTCGGCGACGGGCCAGTCGATGTACCTCACGCCGGGAACGTAGGGGCACTCTTCGCCGCAGCCGAGGGTGATGGCGATGGTGCTGGTCGCGATGGTGTCGCGGGTGAGGAGTGTGGGTTGCTCGCCAGAGGTGTCGAGGCCGAGCTTCTCGAGGACCTCGGCGACCTCGGCGTGGATGTGCTCGCCGGGCTGGGTGCCGGCGGAGAGTGCGCGGACGCGGCCTGCGGCGTAGTGCTCGGCGAGGACTCGGCTGATGACTGAGCGGCCGCCGTTGCGGACGCAGGCGAACACGACCTGGGGGACGTCGGGCTGCCCGGCCGCAGGTTCGGGGCTGGTGGTCAGGTTGGTGTCGGTCATCGGGGCGCTCCTGAGGGGCCGGTCGAGGCGGGGCGGGTCTGGGACTGCTGGTTGGTGGTGCGGTCGGGGAAGAACTTGCGGGCCCAGAGGCTGACGTAGACGAGGCCGACGAGGACGGGGACCTCGATGAGCGGTCCGACGACGCCGGCGAGTGCTTGTCCGGAGGCGACGCCGAAGACACCGATGGCCACGGCGATGGCGAGCTCGAAGTTGTTGCCGGCGGCGGTGAACGAGACGGCGGTCGCGCGTTGGTAGTCGAACCCGAGCGCCTTGGTCAGCAGCATGGAGCCGCCCCACATGAGGGCGAAGTAGACCAGCAGCGGGACGGCGATGCGGACCACGTCGAGGGGCTGGCTGACGATGGTGTCGCCCTGGAGTGCGAAGAGCAGGACGATGGTGAACAGCAGTCCGTAGAGCGCCCAGGGTCCGATGCGGGGCAGCAGCGTGGTCTCGTACCACTCCCGGCCCCTGGCGCGTTCGCCGAGCGTGCGGGTGAGGAACCCGGCGGCGAGCGGGATGCCGAGGAAGACGAGCACGGACTTTGCGATGCTCCACATGGAGACGTCGAGGTCGGTCTGGTCGAGTCCCAGCCAGCCGGGCAGGACCTGGAGGTAGAAGTAGCCGAGGACGGCGAAGGCCAGGATCTGGAAGACCGCGTTGATGGCAACCAGGATGGCGGCGGCTTCGCGGTCGCCGCACGCGAGATCGTTCCAGATGAGCACCATCGCAATGCACCGGGCCAGTCCGACGATGATGAGGCCGGTGCGGTACTCGGGCAGGTCGGGCAGCAGCAGCCAGGCCAGCGCGAACATCAGCGCCGGGCCGAGGACCCAGTTCAAGGCGATCGAGGTCGCCAGGAGGCGGCGGTCGCTGGTGACGTGGCCGAGCTCGTTGTAGCGGACCTTGGCGAGGACGGGGTACATCATCACGAGCAGGCCGATGGCGATGGGCAGGGAGACCGAGCCGATCTCCACGGCGGCGAGGGCCTCGTCGAGGCCGTCGACGAGCCGGCCGAGGAGCAGTCCGGCGACCATGGCCACCCCGATCCAGACCGGGAGGAACCGGTCGAGGGTCGAGAGCCGCTGGAGCACGGGGTTGTCGGCGGCGCCGGTGGGCGTCTCGCGGACGGCGTCGCTCATGCCGAAGCCCCCGCCAAGTCGTTGGAGCTTGCGGTGTTGCCGGTGGCGAACATGGCTCCGAGCGCGGCCATGGCCTCGGGCCGGGCGATGTAGTAGACCCAGGTGCCGCGCTTCTCTCGGTTCAGCAACCCGGCCTCGTGGAGGACCTTGAGGTGGTGGCTGATGGTCGGCTGGGACAGGTCGAAGTGCGGCAGCAGGTCGCACACGCATGCCTCGCCTCCCTCGTGGGACAGCACCAGCGAGAGCAGCCTCAATCGGGCGGGGTCCGCCATGGCCTTGAGCATCGCGACCACGCCGGCGGCCTGCTCGACGCTGATGGGCTCGTGAGCCAGCGGGACGCAGCACGCCAGCCCGTCGGCCGGAAGGGGGGTGCAGACACCCGGCAAAGATTTCGACATGCGTGAATGTTGACATGCGTCGATGCGAGGCGCCACATTGACACCCATCGACATCGACGTTCATCCATATTCCGCGACCCGAGTGGGCGTGCTACGCAAGGGGAGCTGTCATGCACACGAACACGGGCCCCACGCTGGCCGCGGCGCAGGCAGAGCGCGTCGGGCAGTTCGCCGGTGTCTTCTCCTCCCAGACCGTCGAGCAGATCCTGGGGGACAGCTACGCGCGGTTGCTCCCGGCGAGCATCGAGGGGTTCCTGCCCTTGCTGGCCGCGCGTTTTGCTCGTGAGCGGCTCCGGGCAGCATCCCGTGCCTTGCCCGGGCGCGGCGCGGCGCGCGTTGGTGCTGTTCGTGTGCATCGCCAACTCCGGGCGCTCGCAGATGGCCGCAGCGTTGCTCGCGCAGCGCTCAGCTGGTGCGGTGGAGGTCGCGTCGGCCGGGACCCGCGCCGCTGACCACGTCCAGGACGATGTCGCCACCGTCCTCGCGGAGGTGGGGGTCTCCACGTCTGAGCTGTTCCCCAAGCCGCTGACCGACGAGGTCGTCTGCGGTGCCGACGTGGTCGTGACCATGGGCTGCGGGGACTCGTGCCCGGTACTACCCGGGAGGCGCTACGTCGACTGGGACGTCGCCGATCCAGCCGGCGCCGACCTCGACGTTGTTCGGCGGGTCCGAGACGACATTGACGCACACATTGCTGCGCTTCTCGACGAACTCCTGCCACACCGTGATGCCACGGCTGGCTCAGCGCAGCGCTGAGGGGCCGCTCGTCTCCGCGGCTACGTCCTGCGGGGCCGGGCGGTCCCTAGGGGTGGCGCCGACCATCAGGGCGGCGGCGACGCCGGCCAGAGTTGCGAGGACCAGGAACGCATCGGCGTAAGAGCCCAGGACCTGGGCCAGTGCGGCCCCGACGAAGGGGGCGACGGCGGCGGCGGCGAGCGCTGGTGCGGTGAGGATGCCGTTCACGGTGCCGTACGCGGCTGGTCCCCACCGGTCGGTGACGGCGGTGGCCTGGATGAGCGTGTAGACGCCGCGGGCGAGTCCCAGGACCATCCCGAGCACGATGAGGACCCCAGCAGACGTCGGCGCCAGGGCCAGCGCGGCGGTCGCGACCGCGACGGCGGCCAGCACGACGACGCTGCGGACGGTGACCGAGGTGGCGGCCGCGAACCGTGCGTAGCCGAGGCGCCCGGCGACTTGCCCTACGC
>JBASAN010000481.1:0-2303 GCA_049650625.1 Ornithinimicrobium sp. | reverse complement strand
GATCGTCATGCGGCGTGACCGCAGCTGGATGGGCTCGCGGAGCGTCGCCAGTGCGGGATCGCTGAACGCGATGAATGCGCGAATGCTGGCCTCATCCGAACCTCACTGGACCAGCCTGCACCCTTGCCTAACATCGCCCGATGCGCACCCTGAACATCGACGTCCCAAACGAGTTGTTCGAGCACTGGATCGAGTGGTTCAGCCCAGCGGTGCAGCCCTTCCTCGCAGACGGTGGCCTGGCAGCCTCCATCGGTGATCACGCGGGCGGGACGTCGCTCTCAAACGAGTTGCGCGACACCTACTGCCTGTACGGGCTCCCGAGCGGCGCGCAGTACGTGTGGCTGGACGAGCCGCAGTTCATGGCTCTGCCCCGACGGATCAGGGTCGCCCTGGTGCGTGCCCAGCGAACGTATGACCGTGAACTCGTTCCATCGGTCAGATCATGGACCTCGGTGGTCGGGGTACGAGCTCGCGAGCAGGCCGACGGGCACCGGTTCGTGTGGTGGCCGTCGCTGCTGAACGGGTGCGAGGAGCCCGTCCTTGCTGACTACGTCGAGGAGGGTCGCCGCGCCAGTCGCCACGACGAGATCGCCGAGCAAGTCTGGGACACCGCAGCCGACACCCTTCCCGGCGCTTGGAGAATCGCAGGCACTTTTCCCACGAGGAGCGGGCCGAATTGCTTTGGCACAGTGATGGCCTCAGCCGGGGTCGCCGAAGCCGATACGGTCTGGATGCAGCGGGAGCCTTTCGAGCACTGGCTGTCAGCGATGACCCGGCCAGGCGGAGACGATGAGGCGCCCGGGACCGTTCTCGTGTGGCGATCTCGGGACGGTCTCGCACAGCACGCTGCCATGACGCTTGGAGGTGGCTGGGTCCTGCACAAGCCGTCGCAGGGATGGATGAGCCCCAACAAGGTCCTGACCATCGCAGAGTGCAAGGCGAGCTCGCGAGCATCTGGGCGCCGCCTGGAGCGGTATGTGATGACAGCCTGATGTCGTGCGATAGGCGGGTGGAGCGCCGCTCGCCTAGTGCTGGTCCAGCCGTCCCGCATGACGATCCCCATCCGGTGACGGTCGCCGTCACCAGGACCGGTGGTGTCGCTCGACGGCGTCATCACCGGCGAGCGTTCCCGAAGCGGGACGCATCACACCCGACCACTCTGCGATCCCGTGCCGTCGGCATCCCGCGCGCCAGGCAGTCGTGCTTCCTGCGATCCCGCAAGGAGCAGGGGCCGGTGTCGGCAACAGGTGGAACTGGAAGGATGCCATCGAGGCTCGTCGACGAGTTGGCAGTAATGTTGACGATGGAGGAGATTTTTTGGTAACGGGTAGTTACGGCTATGGATTCGGCGGCGGCCCATCCCTTTCCGAAAACTATGGCGACACCTCCGGCGACACCATAACCGGTTGCTACTACGTCTGCGGTACGGTAGGAGCAGGGGGCGCTGGTTACGGCATTGGGACGCCCAGCGTCTATGAGCAGGAAGGATCTTTTACCATCTATGATTGATCGCTACAAGAAGAGTAGAATTAATGCTCAATAAACCGGAAGTCTATTTTGCAATAGTTGCACTATTTGCCGGCGGGACGTTGTTGTTGCTTTTCGGCAATAAATTCGCTGCCTTCATTCGATCACTGATGGGAAACCCAGCCTTCGGATACGGAGGGTGGGCGCTAACCGTCAGAGGTCGAGCTGTGCTGCCGGCCTTGATCGGAGTCACATCGATCGTTGCCGCCCTTGTCTTTTCGGTGATGTTGCTGGCTGGACTTTGAGCAGCCCATCTCGATCCGCGATCCATGCCGGACTGGACCCGTCGTCCAAGACCGTTCCGGCCGCCTCTTGCCAATTCGGGGCCGCAGTTGAAGTGAAAGTCGCCGGACTTCGAGGACTGGTCAATGGGGCTCTTCGTACTTGCGGTGGGGTAGGCGACACGCGGTCGTGAGCTGACCCGGAGATAGGTCGAGACCTTCCAGAGTTTGGTGCGACCAAGCAACCGAACCGGAAGGCCTCGACGATGTCGCAGCCTACGGCGTGCGACCGCGCGCGTTCGTGTCCAGACCCGTCCTACTGCCGGCGCTGTGACGTCCTCGTGGGCCTGGAGGGGTTCCACGTCGTGCAGGTCGTCCAGCAGGCCCGGCATCTACGGGTCGTGGTCGAGTCCGACCCGGCACCGGCGGGCTGCCACACCTGCGGGGTGGTCGCCGCCAGCCATGGTCGGCGCGAGGTGCGGCTGGTTGACGTGCCGACCTTCGGGCGACCCGTGCGGTTGGTGTGGCGCAAGCGGACCTGGCGCTGCGCCGAAC
>JBASAN010000480.1:0-4244 GCA_049650625.1 Ornithinimicrobium sp. | reverse complement strand
CCGCCATCACCAACGCCCTCGACGCCGGCGTGCCTCTACGAGACGCCCAAATCCTCGCCCGCCACGCCGACCCCCGCACCACCGAGCACTACGACCGAGCACGCGGCAACCTCGACCGCCACGGCGTCCACTTCCTCACCGCCTACGTCGCAGGCGTATGAACCCCGCCCCCTGGCGCCCACAACGACGTGCCCGGATCGGGCCCCTGTCCTGGGAACATCACCGGACGGGAATTGCGGGACACGAGGCATCCCTTGTCGCGGTTGAGTAGATCCTGGCGTAGGGAATGGCTGTGAGTGCCGCCCTCAGAAGGTTCAAGGCTGGAGGAGGGGTTGACCCGCTTTGTTGCCGGTTCCTCACCGAGGTCGATCAAACGGTGACTCAGCGCCCGGTCATATGTTCGTCGGCGTCCAGGCGCTCAAGAAGCGCACCTGCGATGTCGTGGAGCTGCGCGATCTGCTCCGAGGTCAGGGCACCGATGACGTGCCGACGAACATTCTCAACGTGCCCAGGAGCGGCGGCCTCGAGCACAACCATTCCAGCCTCGGAGAGCCGAGCGTTCGTGGCGCGGCCATCGTCCGAGGAGGGAAACCGCTCGACAAGCTCTCGGCCCTCCAGTCGACGCACAACGTGCGACAACCGCGGCAGCGAGGCATTGGTGCGCTGTCCGAGCACGGTCATCCGCAGTGTGCGATCAGGAGCCTCGGACAACATCGCCAGCACCTGGTACTCGAAGTGAGTCAGGACCGAGTCGCGACGCAATTGGGAGTCCAGCACCCCCGGCAGCAGCTCCACGACCGCGATCAGCCTCACCCACGCGGCCTGCTCATCCTCGTCCAACCATCCTGTGCGCATACTCACACACTATCAATTTAACTTGACGAAACAACCATTCGGCGCCCAGCCTTAGTTGCAGCGACAACCATTCACTAAGGAGAGCCCCATGACACGCGTATCCATCATTGGCACCGGCAACATGGCCCAGGCCATCGCCGCCGTGGCCGGCAAGGGCGGACACATCGTCCAGTTGCTCGGTCAGAAGGACACCGAGACCCACGTTGAGGGCGACATCGTCGTCCTTGCCGTCCCCTACTCCGCGATCAGCGACGTCATCGCCCAGCGCGGCGAGAGCCTCGTCGGGAAGATCGTCGTCGACATCACCAACCCGTTGGACTTCGAGACCTTCGACTCCCTCGTGGTGCCCGCCGACGGCTCCGCGACCGCTGAGATCGCGGCTTCCCTGCCGCAATCGCGGGTCCTGAAGGCCTTCAACACGACGTTCGCCGCCACCCTCGCTGCCGGGACGGTGGGGCCCCTGACCACCACCGTGCTCATCGCCGGAGACGACGCCGACGCCAAGACCACCCTGGTCGGCGTGATCACCTCCGGCGGCCTCAAGGCCATCGACGCCGGAGCGCTGACGCGGGCCCGCGAGCTTGAGGCCATCGGCTTCCTGCAGCTCACCCTCGCCGTCAGCGACAAGGTCTCCTGGACCGGTGGCTTCGGCATCAACGCCTGAGACTGGCCGACGCCTCAAAGACCCGAAAGCCCGAGCACCTGAAACGAAGCGCGAGATCCCGATGAGCGTCAACGCCGTCCGCCTCAACCACGCCGTCCTCTTCGTCGCCGACGTCGAGCGCAGCCTCGGCTTCTACCAAGACGCCTTCGGCATGGAGATCGTCACGCGCGAACCCCGAGCGAACGCGGCGTTCCTTCGGCTGCCCCGCTCGGGCAACCATCACGACCTCGGACTGTTCGGGGTCGGGGCTCAACCTGCCCGCCCGCGCGGGGCCTTGGGTCTCTACCACCTCGCGTGGCAGGTCGACACCATCGAAGCACTCGAGGAGGCGCGCCTCACTCTGGCGAATCTCGACGCGCTCACCGGCGAGTCCAGCCACGGCGCCACCAAGAGCGTCTACGGCCGTGACCCTGACAGCAACGAGTTCGAAGTGATGTGGATGACGCCGAAAGCCGAGTGGGGCGACCTCGCCCACGTTGCGCTGGTCGAGCAGCTGGACATGCCAGACGAGATCAGTCGCTGGGGCGGCATTCGCACCGCTGCCGAGCTCGTCCCCCTCGAGGCGTGACCACCTCAACCCTCGATCACGTACTTCGACCTACTTCAGGAGATCACCCATGACAGATACAGCTGACAACTCGACCTCACGGTCCATCCTCATCATTGGCGCGGGAGAGCTCGGCATGCCCGTACTGCGGAATGTCGCACGCCGGGCCCGACACATGGAGGGCGCGAGCGTCAGTGCGCTGTTGCGGCCGAGCGCGGTGACGTCGAGCGCACCGGCCAAGCAGCGTGACATCGCCGAGATCCGTAGCTTGGGCATTGGCATCGTCGAGGGGGACCTGGTCAAGAACTCCATCGATGAGCTCGCGTCGTTGTTCGCGCCTCACGACACGGTGATCGGGTGCACGGGCATCGCCGCCGGGATCGAGACGCCGATGAAGGTGGCCGAGGCAGCGCTCCAGGCGAGGATCCGGCGCTACTTCCCGTGGCAGTTCGGTGTCGACTTCGAGGTGATCGGACGCGGCAGCCCGCAAGACATCTTCGACTCGCAGCTGGACGTGCGCGAGCTGCTGCGTGCCCAGGACGAGACCGAGTGGGTCATCATCTCGACCGGCATGTTCATGAACTACCTGTTCGACGCCGGCTCCGGCATGGTCGACATGGCCAACGACACGGTCAACGCGCTGGGCAGCCTGAACACCGCTGTCACCGTGACGACGCCGGAGGACATCGGCGCCCTGACGGCCGAGATCCTCTTCGACGAACCCCGCATCCGCAACGAGATCGTCTACCTCGCCGGAGACACCGTGACCTACGGCGAACTCGCGAATACGCTGGAGAACGTGCTCCAGCGTCCGTTCGAGCGGGTGGAGTGGAGCGTGCCCCACCTGCTCGACGAGCTTGCCGGGGACCCCGACAACATGACTCTCAAGTACCGCGCCGTGTTCGCCCAAGGCCGAGGGGTCGCGTGGGACAAGAGCCAGACGTTCAACGCGCAGCGCGAAATCCCTGTTACCAATGTGCGGGAGTGGATCGCGGAGAACCTAGTCGTCTGAACGACGGCGGGTGACGGTCGTTCAGAACGTCTCACGACCCAGGCATCGATCGTCATTCGGGACCGTTGGGGCTGCGTCTTTTCGCTTGAAGCTGCAGCGATCTGAGGCCGCGTCAACCCGCCGCCTGAGAGGCGCAGGTGTCGGCGTCCGCGGCTAGCGTCGGATCATGGCAACCCTGCTGCCCGAGCTGCTCGTGGCCAACCCGGCCGCGCTGCGAGCGTGGCTCGAAGAGCACCAGGCGACGTCGCCCGGCGTGCGGCTGGTGCTGACCAAGAAGGGCGGCACGGACACCACGATCACGTGGGCGAGCGCGGTCGAGGAACTGCTCTGCTTCGGCTGGATCGACGGCCAGGCCGGCAAACGCGACGAGTACAGCTACACCGTGCGCATCACCCCGCGACGCCCCAAGAGCAGCTGGTCCCAGCGAAACGTCGCACTCGTAGCGACTCTCGAAGAGCAGGGCCGGATGACCGACGCCGGGCGTGCCGCGGTCGACGCCGCGCGCGCCGACGGGCGGTGGGACTCGGCGTACGCCGGTCCGGCGACCTGCCAGGTGCCCGACGACCTGGCCGCGGCGATAGCGGCGGATCCGGACGCGCGGGCGATGTTCAAAGTGCTCACGAGCGCCAACCGGTTCGCGCTGATCCATCGCGTCGAGAACATGAAGCGCGCCGAGAGCCGGACCCTCAAGATCACCGAGATGGTTGAGATGCTGGCGCGCGGCGAGACACTTAACCCGCAAAAGGCAGGTCATCCTGGACGGGCAAGCCAGGGCACCGACGCCCGGCAGTAGGCCCCTCTTCCTGGTCGTCGTGCCTGCTCGAGCAGCGTCTTTCCACCGCCTTTAGGCATCTCGAAACGGCCAGCGCGGCAATCCGACACTCGGAGCGTCGGGTGCTTTTCTGGCCTACCGCGCCGGGGCGTCGGCGATGTCGGAGTTCCAGCGCCCCGTGGCGTCGAACGCCGCGCGGCCCTCGATGACCGTCGCGAGCACCTCGATGTCGCAGATCCGCTCCGGACCCACGGCGGTGAGGTCGTTGGAGAGGACGGCGAGGTCGGCGACCTTCCCCGGCTCGAGGCTGCCCATCTGCCCCTCGAGGAAGGTCGCGTGCGCTGAGCCGTAGGTGTAGGCCCGCAGCGCCTGCTCGGGGGTGAGCGCCTCGTGC
>JBASAN010000479.1:0-2119 GCA_049650625.1 Ornithinimicrobium sp. | reverse complement strand
CAGGGGTCGTGGGCTGGGGCGTGGTCGGCTCGGGCGTGGTCGGCTCGGGTGTGGTCGGCTCGGGGGTCGTTGGCTCGGGCGTGGTCGGCTCGGGTGACGTGGCCGTCGGCTCATCCGTCGTCGGTGCCGGGGCGTCCGAGCACTGCGGGACGGTGATGGTGTTGGTGTCCAGGGTCACGGCACCGTTGCGAGCCAGCAGCCGTCCTTGCACGGTGGCACCGGTGTTGGCCGTGATCGAGGTCAGAGCCATGACCGTTCCAGCGAAGGCGCTGGTGGTGCCGATAGTGGCCGAGCTGCCCACCTGCCAGTAGACGTCACACGCGTTTGCTCCGTTGATGAAGACGATGGAGCTCCCCGATCCGGCGGTGAGGGTGCTGGCGGTCTGGAAGATGAAGACCGGGTCCGTCTCGTTTGCGCCGTCGAGAGTCAGCTGACCATTCAGCGCGAGGGTGTTTCCGGTATAGACGCCGGGGGTCAGGCTCTGGTCGGCCAGGTCCGCCGTCACGGTGACGTCGGTGGGTTGACCGGCAGCGTTGTTGTACGCGGTCGCGAGGTCGTCCTTGGCGCTGCCGGCAACCGCGTCAGCGGCATGGGTCTCACCGTTCACCAGACCGGGAGGGAATCCGGGAATCGCCGTGCCCGGGCTGACCCCGAGGTTGCCGTTGATCACCGACGGCCCCGTGTTGGTCACCGTCGACCCACCGAGGACGGCGTAGACACCGGCGGTGCCCAGGCCCACTCGGACCGCAGCCGAGACAGGGCTCATAGACATCACGGCGACAAGCACACCCAGCGTCAGGGCGGCAACGCTGGCGTGTATTCGCGACGGTCGTTGACTCGTGCTGTGAGCAGGCGAGGAAGAGGGCATGAGACTCCTGTCCAAAGGCAGCACGGTGCTGCGACAGGAGGTCTCATCGACAAAGAATCCCTGCTTGATGATGAGTGTGCACGGCATTCAATGAATTTCCCTAAACCCCAACACAAAAAAGGAACGCAGGAGACGTAGTCGGCATTTTACTGGTCAATGTGGGGACAAATCGGGGTCAAATCCAGAAGAAACGAAGAGGGTGCTGGAAGGCAATGGGGACGCCGAGGCCACACCGTGTCGTTGCGCCCCCATCATCATCATGGGGCACCATGACGGGATGGAGCCCACCGACTGGATCGCGATCGGGATGATTGTCGCGTTTATCGTGCTCGGGTTGCTGTACGGCTACCTGCGCAACGAAGTGCTGCAGCGACACGATGACGAGGGCGAGGGCCCGACGAAGAAGTAGAGGCTCTGCCCGCATCAACTGGACCGGCCCGGACGCCTCGGGAGCGGACGGCATACTAGGAAGCGAGCACAGGAGCTGTGCCGACCGCTGAGCAAGGGGAGACATGAGCTATCGCGCCACCGGTCACCGCTGGTCTCGACGAGTAGCCGTGGGCTTCCTCGCCGCCGTCTTGTGCGGTGTGACGGCATGTTCCGACGACGCGGAGCCCGAGGCAGTGGGGGAGGAGACATCCGCCCCCACCGCGCAGGACCGACTGGACGAGGCCTACGACGTGCTGGCGGAGGCGGGTTCGGTCAGCCTGGTGCTGGAAGGCCGTGACCTGCCTGAAGAAGAGAACGCCTACGTCATCAAGGCAGACGGCTCGGGCACCACGAACCCGGCTGCTTTCGACGGCACCATCACCGCCAAGATCGCCGGAGTGCAGGCCGACGTCCCCACGGTTGCGCTCGACGGAGAGCTCTTCGTGAAGCTGCCGTTCAGCCCAGTCTTCACCTCGGTCAGCCCTGAGAGCCTCGGGGTGCCCGACCCGGCCCGACTTTTCGACAGTGAGGTCGGGGTCGTTTCGTTGCTGTCGCAGACGGACTCGGCCGAGTTCGGAGACCAGACCCGGGTTGGCAGCGACGTCGTTCAGGAGATCACCGGCACCCTGTCCGGCGACCTGATCGTCGACCTGCTGAACGTTGGTGCTGAGGACACCGACTTCGACGTGGTCTACGGGCTGATCGAGGACGACTGGCAGGTGCGGACCGTGACCCTGACCGGCCAGTTCTATCGACCTGCTACCTCGACCTACACCTTGACGCTGGACGACTACGGAGTCCCGGTCACCGTGACCGCTCCCT
>JBASAN010000478.1:0-2500 GCA_049650625.1 Ornithinimicrobium sp. | reverse complement strand
GACGGATCCCCTGCGGGACGAGGGGCCGGAGCTTCGCCGGGCTGTTCGATCGGCGCCGGATGCGGTTCCTCTTGCGCAGAGCTCGCGCTGGCTTCATCGTGACTATTGCCGCATACGCTTGGGGGGTGAGCGCCACTCGGAGACCGGGCAGGTTGGCCTGTTCTATGCCGGTCAGGGTGCGCGAGCTGGCTCACCTCATGCATGGCGGTGAGCGACGGTGAGACCTCACCAGGTCACGGACGGGTCTTCCACGTGGTGGGTGCAAGGCCGGGTCGTGCGCAAGTGGGTGGTACCGCTGGTGTCGTTGTACACGGCCACGGTGGTGGGCCTCGCCGTGTGGGATGCCCTAGATGGGGGCACCACCCTCGTTGGGACCGCCATCGGGTCGCTGCTGGTCTCGGGGGCGGGTGTTCTTTGGGCTCGCTCACACACGCGGGTTAGCGGCGAAGGCATCGAGATCGTCGAAGTTCGCAGGCGGGCATACTCGTGGAGCCAAATCGCAGCCGTGCGGGGGTCACCCCCCGGCGGGTACAGCGTCAAAGTGCAAATCGAGCTGACGTCGAGTCGGACGATCACTTTGCCCGGAGTGGACCCCCAGGACCTGAATGACGTGGTCGGCTTCCGGCCCGACCCTCCAACGGGAGGCGGATTTGGTGAGTGATGACGGCGCTAACTCTGGTGGAGAACACCCGGAGGGGTACAGCGAGCGATACCCTAAGGAGCCCTGGGGTGAGTTTCTGGGGTTGGACCGGACCAGCCCGTGGCACATCTTGATGAGTGTTTCCATTGCTGGGGTCATCTCCTTTCCCCTCACCCGAGACGAACCGGTGCTGCGGGTGATCTGGGCTGTTGGCCTCGCCTTTGGGGTTGCCATGTTCCTGGCCGTTTTGATCTACCGGTGGCGCAACGACTAGGGCGAGTCAGCCCTTCCCAGGGCTAGTAGTGCCCGGTCAAGCAGCGACACTTGATCGCCGCGCTGCAGAGCCGCGGCCACAACGACGTCCATTCCGGCCTCGCCATTCACAGGCGCAGCCTTAGATAACAAGGCCTCACCCCCGCCGCCACCCGCTTCGACGCACCGCGACCCAGGTGACGATCCTGGGCTGGGAATCGTGAGCGGCGCTTACCGCGTAGGGGTCGGGCGAGCCTGACGAGGTCCCTGCTCAGCGCACGCTAGGTCGATGGGGGTCTTACAGGCTTGTCAGGGCGACTGCTCTCACGCGAGGGTCGGGGTTGTCGAAACTGGCCGTACTCAGGGCTTGCCGCGCCGCGGGGTGTGCGACCAGTTCCCGTAGAGCCAGTGTTATTGCGAGGCGGACATCAGGATGCTCGTCCTGTAGGCCGCGGATCAGTGCGGGGATCGCCTCTTTCGCACTGGGTGATCCGATAAAGCACAGCACTTCAGCTGCGTGAGATCGAATATTGGCATCCCCCGCGGTCAGGGCCGAGACGACGCTGGGCACGGCGGGGGCTCCGAACTGAGTCAAGGTATTGGTCATCGCGTCCCGCGATGAAAGGTCAGGGTCGCCGAGGCGGTCGACCAACAGCGGGATACTTGACGGGTCGCCGATCCGAGCCAGAGCCCAACGTGCCTTATCCGCGACGATCGGGTCGGGATCGTCGATGTGACGAGCCACTATCGAGACCGTGTCTGGGTCGGCCAGCTTGCTGAGAAGGTGCAGGGCCTGCACGCGGGTGCCGGTATCGCCAGTAGCCAAGGCGGCAGCAGCAGCCGCTGCGGCCGGGGGTGGGGTCCGAGTCAGGACCCACGTCAAAGTCTCCCGAACGAAGAAATCAGACTCCTGCCACAGGAGTAGAGCGATCTGTGCCGCCAGGTGCGGGTCGGCTAGCTGGCCTAGTGACACCGCAGCTCGTTGGCGGGTGTCCTTATCGGGATGCAGCAGCGCTGCCAAAGCAGGCTCGATAGCACCATTCTCAGCTTGTGTACTTTCGTCCATGACGCCAGACCGTATGGCCTCACGCTGCGAGAGGCTCAAGACCGCGCGCAGGGCTTCCCTGAACTCCGCTGATGGAACCCGTCCCGGTCGTCGATGGCCCACCGGACACGCGTAAGACCTCTCGTACTGTCAGTATGTTGGCGCCGTGTACCGGGTCAGGGTCCACTCGGCCCGTCTCGCGGAACCCGACCTTCTCCAGGACGCGCCGCGAGGCGGCATCCAGTCCCGGACTCCCGCCCACAACCGCCGGTAGCCCGCCTCGCTCGCCCGTGTGACTACCGCCCAACCTGCCTCAGTTGCGTAACCGTGGCCGTGAGCTGCACGCAGCAACTCATAGGCCAACTCAGGCTCATCACGCGATCCGTTCCCATCAACAATCAGCCCGCAGTAGCCGATGATGTCACCATTGTCTTTTCGCTTGACCGCCAGTAGCCGTGGCCCCGTACTCTTGCTCTCTGCACGGATCTGTGCGGCGATGACTTCCACGGTCGGTCGGCCCACGGAATCGACCGTCGGTGCGGTGGTACGCGCAGGTCCCGCTC
>JBASAN010000477.1:0-7020 GCA_049650625.1 Ornithinimicrobium sp. | reverse complement strand
GCGGCGGCGGCGGCCTGCTCGTCGCCGCCGGTGTGGGAGTTCTCCTGCTCGACGTGGATGGGCTCGTCGAGCACACGATCGACACCGGCGCCGACCCTTCCCAAATACGCGTCAACGACGGGATCGTCGATGCCGACGGGCGGTTCTGGTTCGGACTGATGCCCTATGACGGGTCCCCCGGTCAAGGTTCGCTCTGGCGTCTGGACCCGGACCTCTTGCTCCATCGCGTGGTCGAGCAGATCACGGTGCCTAACGGTCCGGCTCTCTCGCAGGACGGGACCGTCCTCTACCTCGCCGACAGCGCGGCCGGCGTCATCTTCTGCCACAGCGTGGACCGCGCCACCGGAGACCTCGGTCCGGGCCACCCGTTCGCGCACGTCTCTGACGCGAGCCCCGACGGCCTCGCCGTCGACAGTGACGGTGGCGTGTGGTGCGCGCTGTGGGGTAGCGGCCGTCTGCACCGGTACAGCCCTGAGGGGGTCCCGGAGTGCGTCATAGCGCTGCCGGTGCAGCAGCCCACCAGCGTTGCGCTCAGCCCGCACGGGGGAGCGGCGCTGGTGACCTCGGCGGCACACGGGTTGGCGCAGGCGGGGTACCTCGACGGGAGGTCGCTCTGGGTCGAGGTGGGCGCAACCGGGCTCACGGCCAGACCCTTCGGGTGACAGTGCCGCCAGGCCCGATGGTTGAAGACGACTGCTGTGCCAGCCGCCTCGAGTCAAGTGCGAGGGAGTGGCGTGCCCGTGCGGTGAGAGGCAAGAGGCGTCGTACAGGGGGCCATTGGCGATGGTGTGACGTCGCCGCTACGCGGCGAAAAGACGCACATCAAGGTGTCACCGGTCGGTGCAGCAGTCCACCTCCCGCTCATGGTGGCTAGGTCGGTCTCACAAGACCCAACCGGCACGCTCCGCGAGCCATTGCGCTGGCGGATTCCCGCGGCGTGAGGTGACGTTGGTTGGACTGCGATCATGATCCCAGGTCACTCGCCAGTTCAGCGAGGTCATCGCCGCGGAGCCGTTGGTTCTGCGCGGCTCGACCGTCGGTGACCTGGATGCCGTCATCTGCGAGGAGCTGGGTGGGGTCCCGGTTGTCGTGCGGGTCTGTCCATCGGAATGCGTCGGCGACCTTGCCGTCAACGGTGAGGACTCGGTGGGCGTTGGCGCACTGATCGCATGCCGGTAGGTGGTTACCGACGGCTTGTGCGGCCGTGCCGATGGCGTCGGCGAGGTCGCCGTAGGTGGTCCATCGGTCGGTGGGCAGCGCTTCGAGGATGGTGTGCATGGGGGTCCAGTCGAAGGCGGGACGGCTCTTCTCGGGCTTCTTGCCGCGGTAAACGGTGCGGACGTCGCTGAGGGTGCGTCCGTCTTCAAGGCGCCAGAAGACCCAGCCGTTGGTGATGCCGCCTCGGACGTGTTTGCCGGCGCCGGAGGGGGAGTCGAACACGGTGCCGCCGACCTCAAGTCTCCCGTCGGGCAGGATCTCGGCCTCATTGGATGTCCACTGGCCGGGGCGAGGGTAGAGCCGAGTGCCGGGTTCGAGGAGGCCCGCGGCGAGGAGGTGCTTGACCTCAATCCAGGCCTGGTCGGTGACGCGGGAGTCGCGTACCTCCCCGACGTGGCCCTCGGGGACGGGCCAGGTTCGAAGTAGGGCGGTGATCATCTCTTGGGAGCGTTCGTCGATGCTCGTCTCGTCCCAGATGGCGGTCTCCGGGTCTCGGAATGTTCGGTTGAGCAGAAATACGTCGTGTTTGGCCAGCTTGTCGCGCTTGTCCTCCCACCGGCCGTTGGAGACTGAGCTGTACAAGCCTTTGGTGAGCAGGGTGAGGTTGCCCAGGCGATGGATGTGGGCGCCGCGGTCGAGCTCGGCCGCCAGGCCACCGGTCACGGGCCAGTGAGTCTCCCACTTCTGCGGCAGCACGTGCTCGATGTGATATCCGCGGCGGGGGACGGGCGGAGAGTCGAAGGTGGATCGCAGGTCGTCCTCGACAGGTTCGAGGAGCATCCGGAGGCGCGCACCACGGAACCGCCTGTAGGCGTTCTCAGCGGGAAGCAGGGTCCGAATCTCCTTGTCGCCGGGCCAGTAGGTGGAGGCTGCCGAGAGGTTGGTGAGGTAGTCCCGCACCCGCTGTACGAGGTCCTGCGGCGGCAGAGGGCGGTTGGTGCGGATCAAGTCGGCGACGACCCGGCCAAGGTCGGAGGAGGTCAGACGCAGCATGAGGCGGCGCACGATCCAGCTCTCGGTCGCAGCGATGACCTCTGCAGCAGTGGGCACGGGGATGGCGAGCGCGGGGTCATGGAGCCACAGCAGCACCGGCTTCAAGAGCTCAGTGTCGGCGGCATTCATCCTGTAGACCGCCATCTCGGCTGCCGACAGCGCTCGGTCTTGATCTTCGGCGGCAATGGTCCAGGACCGGTACTGGTCGGCCTGCGCCTTGATCAGGCCCAGCAGGTGGCTCATCTTCTGGTTGGACTGGTGGTCGGCGTAGTGCTTGAACCGGGTGAAAGTTGCGCGGGGTCCGATCTCCTCGCCGGTGCGGGAGGTCAGCCACTGGGTGATGAACAGAGAGCTGCGTGAGACGTTGTAACGACCGACGCTTACGTCGGTCTCCCAGAACGGCGACTCGAAGGGCCAGTCCTCGGCGTACGCGCGGCGGATGTCGACCCCTTCGGTCTCGAGTCGTTGGAAGATGAAGTTCTTTACGAGATCTGCGGCCGTCAACGGGGTGCCACGCGCGTTAAGGGTCTCGAAGATCTCCTGGGAGTTCTCGTGCGGCTGCAAGTCGATGACCACCAGTTGTAGACCGCGGGTCAGTACGTGGACCAGTGCGGTGGCTCGCTCCGCGGGTGTCACTGTCGAGCAGTCGTCGACGGTCTTGCTGACCCACTCGGCGACGGCGGTAGCGAAGAAGCCATGCGCGCGGGCCAGGAGGGACCCGGCGTGTTTAAGGCCGGTGTAGGCGATGGGGGGATCAGCGTTCATGACCTCGTCGAAGGCCGCCTGGTCCTTGTTGGTGTGCCGGAGCTTCAGCCGGGTCCTGGTGTCGGTGACGTAGAGCGCGAGGTTGTGCGTAAGGATCTCCAGCTGACCGGAGAGGTTGTCCAGGCCGTGCTCGTCGAGGACTGCGGCGGTCGCGTCCATCAGCAGCTGCAGTGTGGTGAGTCGCTGCTGGCCGTCGATGACGTTGCGAGCCGGCAGGTTCCCCGTCGGGTTGTCCTGGGCCTGGAGTACCACGGCGCCAAGGAAATGCCGCGCGGAGGAATACGGGTCGGTCAGCCGCAGCTCGGCCATCCGCCGGACGTCTTCCCATAGCGGCAGCCACTGCTCGGCCTCGTCCCACACGTAAGGACGCTGGAACAGCGGCACCGTCAGATGCTGCGGCAGATTGAATACGTCCATGGGCGTTCGAACGTTGGTCTCCATTGGCCCTCCCGAGTCCAGGCGGTTGTGAACGCGATGGTAAGCGGGGGCACCGTTGGCGGCTGACTGGCCGGCCCCGCTACTCACCCGAGCAGGCGCGCCTTCGCTACGGAGAACTCTGCGACGGTCAGCAGGCCTTCCCGATGGAGGACGGCCAGCCGCTCGAGCTGATCGATGAGCGGTGCTGTGCTGGCGTCGAGGACCGGATCTGTCACCGAGGGCGATGCAGTGGGTGGCTCCATGGGCACAGAGACAGAAATTCTGTTGGCATCCTCGTCGGAGGCCGCCTCTTCCATGAGGGACTCAGTCGTGACTACCTCGTCGGGTTCAACTGGCGCAGTAGCATCGGCATCCGAATCGGCAAGGTCCTCCCACGTGGTGGCGTCAGGCCGGGTAGAGCGGTAGGCGGTGACGCCATGGGCGGCGATCGCGAGTTGGAAACCAGAACTGGTAAGAACGAACGTTCCGGGCTTGCTGGTCGATTCCTGCACGCCGCCGATGAAGAGGAGGTCGTGGAGCAGGCGGCGCAGCGAGCGCTTGGCCTCGTCTTCTTCGACTCCATGGGCGATCTGGTACGCCCGCACGGCTGCAGGCCGGAGAGGATGATTCTCGGGCGACACCTCATCCACGTCGAAGGACGGCGCTGGGTCGACGGTGCGACGGTGCACCAAGTCGGACGAGATGATGCGCTCCGCATCGAGGGTGAGGGGGCTGACGCTGTCGGCGGACTCCACAATGAGGTCGAGGCAGCTCTCGGATCCGTCACTCACCCCCAGGTCCTCGGCGGTACCCAATGCGTACACCACCACGAAGGTCGCTTTTCCGCCGTCCGGCTTGAGCCGCAGGACCCGGCCCATCCGCTGGATCATCTGTCGTCGGGAGCGTGACCCGCCCATGACGACCGCCAGGTCGACGTCAGGGACGTCGATGCCCTCGTCGAGAACCGTCGGGGCGACCACGGCCTTGAGTCGGCCCGCCCGCAGAGCAGCCAGGCGGTCCTTGCGTTCGCTCCTACTGAGTTCGCTGTGGATTGGCGCCGCCTTCACACCACCTTCCACCAGGGTCGCAGCGATCTCCTCGGCCATCTCGACTCGGCGGGTGAACAGGATCGCCCCACGTGAAGCGCTGACCCGTGGGGCTAGCCGGGCCGCGACGTCGAGCTTGGCCTGGGCATTGGTCATGACATCAATACGCTTTGAGAACGCTTTGAGATAACGGCGCGCCACATCGCTAATGGTGGGGTCGACGTCGTCGTCTGCGGCGCGTTGTACCTCGTACAGGAACGCGCCGAACGGTGTGGCCGGGAAGTCCGCCGCCAGCAGCTGGATGCGAGCGTCGCGGGCGGTGTGGTCTGCCTCGTCGTAGTCGGTTCGTTCGCGGGGAGTCAGCGACACGCCGAGCAGTTGGACGTCGTAGTGCGCCACCACGTTGTCGCGGATGGCGCGTGGGAAGCCGATGCGAAACACCGGCGACCCGCCGAAGTAGCCCAGCAGGCTGCCGAGACCGTCGTCGTTGCGCTCGAAGGTGGCGGTCAGCCCGAGCCGACGTCGGTAGGAGGGATCGAGCGCACGCCGCCACTGACCCGCTCCGTAGCGGTGGCACTCGTCAGCGACAAGCAGGACCTTGCCGTCGGCCCTGGTCGGCGGCTCCAGATACAGCGACTGAACGGTTCCGACAAGAACACGATGACTTCGTAGGGTTGCGCGCTGCCCGTCGCCGACGGTTCCGACCCCGGGGATGCCCTGATGGCGCAGCGTCTTGGCCCATTGCTCCACGAGATCGATGGTGGGGACCGCGACGACGACGTCGTAGTCGTCGCCCAGCGCCTCACGGATGGCCTCGACTCCCACGCGCGACTTGCCGGTACCGGTCACTGCCTCGATCACACCGTGCCGACCGTGCCGGCTCCAGGAATCGAGCGCCGAGGCCTGCCAGTCGCGCAGGGGCGGGACGCCTGCGGGTGCGTCGCTGCCCCAGTCGTGGGCGGGACGGCCGGCCTCGAGTAGCCAGTCGCGACCCGAAGAGGTGAGGTCGATGGTTCCGTCCGGCGCACCTCGCAGCAGTTGCGGATCGAGATCACCGAGTCGGAAGATATGACCGTCCGAGCACTCGGTGGCATCTAGCGCCGCCTGAAACTGGGCGAGCGGTAGCGCCCCGGCCTCGTCGACGTGCTGGAGAACCTGTCGCTGGCGGTCGCGACAGCCCGAGACGACGTCCACAGCGGGGCCTCCTTCCCGAGTCAGCATGGGTGAAGGATTATCACCGAGAACGACAGGTGTTGGGGCTGTCTACCCCTGTTCGAACCTTCGAAGTGCCTCGGCTGGATTACCGGCGCAGAAGCGCCGAACCTCCCGGAACCCTCAGCGTAAGAACGGTGACTGGCTACCGCTGCCCGTGCCGATGCTGCTCGGCCTGAGCATCTCCAGTGATCTGACCTTCCTGATCAAGGAGTGCACAGTCGGTGCTGCGGCAAAGCTGGGTCTGCCGCACGATCGGGTGTCAGCGGGCCAGTGCGCCGCGGGCGCGGGCACCTCGCTCGACGCCGGCGCACCACCTGTGTCTTGATGGTGGCGACGGATAGATGCAGGGTGCTAGATCAAGTCGGTAGCGTCGCTTCATGCAGATCGAGCTGGCCGATGCATGGTCCGGGTGGGCGTCAACACTCCTTGGGGGAGTAGTCGGCGCCGTAACCGTGGTAGTTGGCGTGTGGTTGGCCTACCAGTACGGCGAGCGTTCTCGTCGAGACGAGATGCACGATTTCGACGAGCGGCAGGCAGCGAACGAGCGCGCAGCCGCTGCGGCACAACTCATGGTCGAGGTGAGCAATCTGCGCGACCAAGTCTGCGGGCGAAGGAAGGGCCTGACGGGCGAGTCAGAGCTGTGGAAGCTGCGCAATGCGCTGTTTACCACCCACCTTCCGCTGGGCCGCTATCCCAGCTATCACGTTGTCCGCAACTTCTACGCGACGTCCCTCACCTGGCGTCAGTGGGTCCGTGACTCACAAAGCTCGGTGACCGCGGATGAGTTGCCGGCTCAGTACCCAGTGGTGCAGGAGTACCAGGCGGCGCTCGCCTGCTACGGCGACGACGTCATCAAGGTCCTGCAGGACCATCTGGAGGATTTCGCCCTCACCGTCTCGATGCCTGCCCTACCTCGGTTGCCCTCGTTGCCCGGACGGTGAGCCGACCGGATCCCATGCTCGAACGATGTGCTGGCACACAGGGTCAACGATTAGATCGTGTTGGCTCTGCAAGATCGTCAGTGGTTGCGCTCGTGACGCGCGCGCCGGATCATGCCAGTACCGCGAGCCCTGACCGGACACCGATACAGGTGAGCCCCGCTGACCTTGAGGTGCATGAAGGCGGAGGCAGCAGCCACTGAATGCTGGCCAGTTGCAGCGGAAAGTAGTGGGTCCCCAACTGGCCGACGGATCCGATGGCCGGTGGTCGCTAGGGCGCCCCGGCGCCCTCCGGCAGTCCGGCGACTTCGTCGCGTGACGTGGCGAAAGCGGCGTCGACTGCTGTGCGCGTGCGCTCCGAGCTGGTCGGCATCAGGTGGGTGTAGGTGCGCAGCGTGAAACCGGGGTCGCTGTGGCCGAGGTACTCG
>JBASAN010000476.1:0-4499 GCA_049650625.1 Ornithinimicrobium sp. | reverse complement strand
GTCACCTCCCAACCCGTGGCGTTGGTGACCTGCCCGAGAGGCCGTGACGACGTGGATTGGGTGGCTGAGGTGCGGAAGGACCTCAGGATCGCCTGGCGGCGGTCGATGGACCAAGACGTGACCTTCGGCCTCCGCCAGCTCGTCGACATCGGCGAGCGGGCCCTGTCTCCGGGCGTGAACGACCCCACGACCGCCGTACAGGTGCTCAACCAACTGCACACGATCCTGCACCGCATGATCGAGACCGGGGAAGTCTCGACGCGGATGCGCGATGAGGACGGACAGATCCGGTTGGTGTCCAGCGAATGGAGTTTCGAACAGTACCTGGACCTGTGCGTGGACGAGATCGCCCACTGGGGAGCCGCAAGCGTACAGATTCCGGCGCGACTGAACCAGATGCTCATCCAGCTGGAGCAGATCGCCAACCCGGCGCAGCGGGAGAAGCTGCAAGCCAAGCGGTATGCAGTGGAGTCGCAGGTTCGGCAGGCGCGCGAAACCGCCTAGCCCGCGGCGACCACCACCACACCACGTGCGGTGGTGGCCAGCAGAGGAGATGTCAGCACGTCCGCAGCCGAGGCGCCTCGGCTGGGGTTACCCCGCGCGGTGACGTGCAGTGCGAACTCCATCTCGCGGCTACGTCGACCGACGCGGACCAAGGTGGCGATGACCTCGATGCAGTCCCCGGCCGCGATCGGCGCCAGGAACTGGATGTCGCTGTAGGAAGCGAAGAGGCCCTCGTCGCCATCCGTGCGCACACACATCTCGGTGGCGACGTCCCCGAACAGGGCCACACCGTAGGCCCCGTCGACCAGGTTACCGGCGTAGTGCGCGTGGTCGTAGGACACGTAGCGACGATGTCGGACCTGCATACCGACCTGCGCCGGGGGCATGGCGTCGATGACGGGTGACGTGTCGCCACCCAGGGTGCTCTCGGTCGGTTCGTTCACGACGGGTGCCTTCCAGTGATGGCGTGCACGAGGTAGGACGCGACGTCCCCGGGGGTGGTGCCGCGACCGAAGATGCGGTCCACACCGAGCTCCTCGGTGCTGCGTTCGTCGAACCGTGGTCCGCCGGCCACCAGTAGGGGCACCGTGCCGGCTGGATACGCCTCGCGGAAGGCGGCGGACATCTCGGCGGTGTTGTGCAGGTGGGCATCGCGTTGAGTCACCACCTGGCTCACCAACACGGCGTCCGCCTGCTCGGCGATAGCGCGCTCGACCAGCTCGGGCACGAGGACCTGGGCACCGAGGTTGATGACGGCGATCTCGGTGTAGTACTCCAGCCCTTTGTCGCCGGCGAAACCCTTGATGTTCAGGATGGCATCGATGCCGACCGTGTGGGCATCGGTGCCGATGCAGGCCCCGACCACGACGAGAGGCCGCTGCAGCGACTCCTTGATCGTGGAGTTGACCTCCTTGGGCGACAGCAGCGGGTAGTCGCGCTCGACCACTTCGACCGCGCTGACGTCGATGAGGTGGGTGGTGGAGCCGTAGACCACGCAGAAGGTGTGCTCAGGACCCATGGCAGCGGCGTGCACCAGCATCGCCGGCTGCATACCCATCTTGGCGGCGAGCTGCAGGGCGGCCCCCTCGGTGACCTTGTCGTGGGGAAGCGGCAGGGTGAACGACATCTGCACCATCCCGTCGCCGGTGGTGTCCCCGTAGGGCCGGATGATATGGCTCATCGTGCCTGTCCTCCCCAGCCGTCGGCCTCCAGCTGCTCGATCGCCGGGTTGAAGAAGTCGGGCGCCGTCAGGGCCACCCCGTCACCACCCTTACCCCGGTCGGCAGGCCGCTTCATGGAGCCGAAGGTGCCACGGCCGATCGCGTCGAGCAAGGGGGCTCCACGGGATGCCTCGGACAGGGTCGGTGTCTGCTCGATGGCCTCCAGCAAGCTCACGGTCTCGGTGAGGACCTGGCGTGCGCGGTTCTGGATGAACCCGTCGCGGGGAGGATGGAAGTCCTCGCCCAACCCGCTGGCCGCGTTGAGCACGTAGCGCACGTTGGACAGGGCGAGGCCGCGGTCGGACAGGAACGGGGTCACCACGGCTTCGGTCATCATCCCGACCAGCAGGATGGACTGTCCTGTCAGCACCCCCGCCAGGTTGAAGAACCCGTCCAGTAGGTAGCCCTTGAAGATGTCGCCCGTCATGTGTTTGGTCGGGGGCATCCACTTCAACGGTGCATCCGGGAAGAGCTGCCGGGCCAGCAGCGCGTGAGCCAGCTCGAGGCGGAACGACTGTGGCACCTCGGGGTTGATCTCGAAGGCGTGACCCAGGCCCAGCTGCCAGTCGTCCAAGCCGGCCTCCTTGCCGAAGAACTCGTTCATCAGCTGGGACGCCGTGACCGTGTGCGCGGCGTCGACCGCATCCGCCGTGGTGAGGTAGTTGTCCTCGCCGGTGTTGATGATGATGCCTGCGCGGGCGTGCACCTGCCGGGAGAACCGCTGGTCCACGAAGGTCCGCAGGGGGTTGATGTCGCGGAAGAGGATGCCGTACATCGAGTCGTTCAACATCATGTCCAGCCGCTCCAGCCCGGCGAGAGCGGCGATCTCCGGCATACACAGACCGGAGGCGTAGTTCGTCAGCCGGACGTAACGCCCCAGCTCGGCCGAGACTTCGTCCAGGGCGGCCCGCATCAGCGCGAAGTTCTCCTGGGTGGCGTAGGTGCCGGCAAAGCCTTCCCGGGTGGCCCCTTCGGGCACGTAATCGAGCAAGGACTGCCCGGTGCTCCGGATGACCGCGATGACGTCGGCGCCGTCGCGGGCCGCGGCCACTGCCTGCGGGATGTCCTCGTAGATGTCTCCGGTAGCCACGATGAGGTAGATCCATGGCCGCTGCGAGGGGTCACCGTGGGTCGCGATCAGGCCTTCGCGGGCGGCTCGCTGCTCGTCGATGCGCTGCATTCCGGGTCGGACCGCAGCGTGGGCCGCGGTCCGGGCAGCTTCCAGATCGGGGCCCTGCGGCACCCGGAAGTCGATGGCGCCGGCACTGGCCTTCTGTGCCACGGTGAGCAGGTCGGGTGCCTGCCCGCGGATGAGGGCGTCCCAGACCGGGCCGGCTACGCCGTGCTCCAGCCCCACCTGGCCACGGACGGCATCCATCAGGTGGTTCACCCAGGGCACGCGTTCATGGTCCGCCCCCGACAACCCGGCGAGGCGCAGGGTGGCACGTTCCACCGACACAGTGGTGTGCGAGCGGGCAAGGTCCACGACCGGCTGACCGAGCTGAGCCGTCAACTGACGGGCACGACCCACCATCGCCTCGTCGAGGTCCAACATTGCGTCTCTCATCGTCGTCACGTCCTCACTGCGGGTTCTGGCGGTCGAAGGCGACGTGTCCGTCGACCACGGTGCGTAGGGCCATCGGCGCTGGCTTGTCGGGCTCGCTCACGTCGGGCAGTCCGCTCTCGTCCCACCGGCGTGCGCCCTCCAGGGGGTCCTCCCAGATCACGTACGACGCGGGCTGCCCGGCCGCGATGACTCCACCGGGCCGGTCGGCCAGCTCGTAGCCCGCCGCCGTGTGGGCCGCGAACGCCTCGGCCACGGTGAGGCGCTGGGCAGGGTTGTGGTGGCTGACCGCGGCTCGCACCCCACCCCAGGGGTCCAACGGAGTGACCGGGCTGTCGGAGCCGAAAGCCACACGGACCCCTGCGTCGACCATTGTGCGCAGCGGCACGGCGGCGAGCGCCCGATCCGATCCGAGTCGAGAGGCGTACATCCCGGATTCCCCGCCCCAAGCCGCGTCGAACGCGGGCTGCATCGACGCCCAGATGCCCAGGTCCGCCATCACCGCCAGTACGTGCGCATCCGGGAGCTCGACGTGCTCCCAGCGGTGGCGAGCGGCCCGGATCGCGTCCTTGCCCACCACCCCGGCGGCCGCGTCGAAGCCCTCGGCCATCGTGTGCAGCGCGGCGTCGCCGATGACGTGCCCGCCGGCCTGCATACCGGCGCGGGTGCAGGCGACCACGTGGTCGCGCACCTGCTCCACGCTCAGGTAGCCGTATCCCCGGTCGCCGCTGGGTTGCCCCGCATCGTCGAGGTAGGGCTCGCGCAGGTGCGCCGTCCGTGAGCCGAAGGAGCCGTCCGCGCACAGGTCACCGGCCAGGCCGAGCACCCCGAGGTGGCGCTGCAGCTCAGCGGCCTGCTCCGGGTCATCCAGCAGCAACCCCCAGTAGGCCACGGTGCCGGGTCGCCCGGGGCGTGCACCCACCTCGAGCACGTGATGGATGTCGTCGAAGGAGGTCATGTGGTCGGCACCGGTCTCGTGCACGAGTCCGATGCCCCGCTCCGCCGCCGCGCGTAACGCCAGGTCCAGGTAGTGCTCGCGGTCATCGGCCGTCATTGCTGAGGTGAACGCATTGGTGACGGCGGTGAGCGCATCTCGGGTGACGTATCCATCTCCGTCCCACCCGTCGAGACCGTGCACCCGGGCCGCCGCGGCCATCGCCGACGACACGCTGGCCGAATGGGCATCGATGCGAGGCATGTAGACCACCCCG
>JBASAN010000475.1:0-5138 GCA_049650625.1 Ornithinimicrobium sp. | reverse complement strand
CGGCAGAACGGGCCCAGTGCGTCGTTGTGGAAGGCGCGGCTGGTCAGCGTCAACCGGTCGAGCTGGTCCTTGGCGGCCGCGATGAGGTCGGGGTGGCGGTGCCCGAAGTTCAGGGCGGAGTATCCGGAAAGCGCGTCGAGGTACTTGTTCCCCTCCACGTCATGCACCCAGATGCCCTCCGCCACGTCGACCACCACGGGCAGCGGACTGTAGTTGTTCGCGGCGACGCGCCCCTCCAACTCGATGTATGCCGAGTTGCTCGGCTCGATGGCGTCGTTAGCGGTGGGCGCAGTCAACGTGTCAGTCATACCCAAAGAGTACGGGTCCACCACGCCTCGCGTCACGCTAGCCGGCCCGTGCCGCGCAGTAAGCGGATCGAGGGCTGCAGCCCGAGGCCGCGGCCGGCACAGGATACGTTGGGCCTCATGGCCAGCCCGGAGGATCAGACGGCCGACTCCTCCGCGCCCGCGAGGGCCCAGCTGCGGGAGATGTGGCCCTACCTCCGGGGGCACCGCAAGGCTCTGGTGCTGGTGGCGATCACGTCGCTCTTCGCCACCATCTTCGCCGTCGTCCAGCCGCTGATGCTGCAGCAGCTGGTCAACTCGGTCGAAGCGGGTGAAGCCATCGGCGGTTTCCTCGGCTTTCTCATCGCCGTCACCCTGGGGCAGGCACTCTTCAGTGGGCTGCAGACCTACCTCCTGCAGAGCACTGCGGAGCGGGTGGTCCTGGGCGTGCGGCGCAGCATCGTCGGCAGCCTGCTCTCCTTGCCGGTCAAGGTCTTCGATACCCGTCGGGTGGGCGACCTGATGTCGCGCGTGGGCTCGGACACCACGTTGTTGCGCACCGTGGTCACCTCCGGCATCTTCGACATCATCTCCTCAGTCCTGATGTTCGTGGCCGCGGTGGTCCTGATGGTGATCATCGACCCGTTGCTCTTCGGCCTGACCCTGGGCACGGTGCTGATCGGGGTCAGTGCGGCGTTCCTCCTGGGGCGTCAGGTCCGTCAGGCGAGCAAGGACGCGCAGAACGCGGTGGGCGACATGTCGTCCTCGGTCGAGCGGGCGCTCTCCGGGATCCGCACCATCAAGGCCGCCGTGGCCGAGGACCGGGAAGCCGAGCTGATCGACAAGGACGCCCAGACCGCATACCGGGCGGGCGTCCGGCTGGCCACCCTGTCGGCCATCATTTCGCCGCTGATGTCGATCTGCTTGCAGGCGGCCTTCCTGGTCGTGCTGGCCGTGGGCGGCGTCCGGGTGGCCAACGGCTCCATGCAGCTGGGGGACCTGATGGCCTTCATCCTCTACCTCTTCCTGCTGATCATGCCGATCGGTGCCGCCGTGGGTGCCTTCGTGCAGATCCAGTCCGGGCTGGCCGCGTTGGATCGGATCCAGGAGATCGTGCGGCTGGACCCCGAGACTGCGGACGAGTCGCAGGCTCGGCTTCACGAGCCCGGCGATCCCTCCCCCGGGAAGGTAGCGATCGAGTTCGTCGACGTCTCGTTCAGCTATCCCGCGGAGCCACCGCGGCCACGCTCCCTCGAGGCCACGGGCGACGACGAGACCCCTCGTCATACCCCCGAGGTCGTGCTCGACTCCGTGAGCTTCTCGGTGCCGCACGGCAGCCGCACCGCCCTTGTCGGCCCCTCCGGAGCGGGCAAGTCGACCACGCTGGCCCTCATCGAGCGTTTCTACGAGCCCACGGCGGGGGTGATCAACCTCCGAGGTATGCCGATCGCGGGGCTGCCACGGCGCGCTCTGCGGGGGCAGCTCGGGTTGATCGAGCAGGACGCGCCCGTGCTCAGTGGGACCTTGGCCGACAACCTCCGTCTGGCGGCGCCCCAGGCCAGCGACGAAGCCCTGCTCGAAGCCTTGAGCGCGGTCGGCCTGCGAGAGCTGACGACGCGGGACGGCGACGGTCTCGGGTTGGACCTCGGCGAGCACGGCACGAAGCTCTCCGGGGGGCAACGTCAGCGGCTGGCGTGGGCTCGGACGATGCTGGCCGAGCGGGACATCCTGCTGATGGACGAACCCACGTCCTCGGTGGACTCCCGGACCGAGCATCAGCTGCAGGCCACGCTGGACCAGCTCGCCGAGCAGCGCACCCTGATCGTGGTGGCCCACCGCCTGTCGACCGTGGCCGACTTCGACCAGATCGTGGTCTTCGAGCAGGGCAGGATCGTCGCCGTCGGCACGCACCAGGAGCTGATCCACAGCGCCGGGGTCTACCGCGAGATGGCACAGCGTCAAGGACTCGTCGGGCCAACGACTCAGGCCCCGACCGAAGCGGTCAGGGCCTGAGCGGGTGTCCTCGGGTGGCAGGTGCAGGATTCGAACCTGCGTAGGCGTACGCCGGCGGATTTACAGTCCGCTTCCATTGGCCGCTCGGACAACCTGCCGCGATGAACGGGTGAAAGGATAACAGTCACCATCGGGCCAAAAGCCAATCGAGAGCTGGCCCGCCGAGCGCAAGGGATGGACTATGGCCGACTCCTCATTCGACGTCGTCAGCAAGGTCGACAAACAAGAGCTCGCCAACGCCGTGAATCAGGCAGCCAAGGAGATCGGGCAGCGGTTCGACTTCCGCGGGGTCGGGGCCGAGGTCGAGCTCTCGAACGACACGATCACGATGAAAGCAGCGACGAGTGAGCGGTGCCTGGCGGTGCTCGACGTGCTGCAGACCAAGATGGTCAAGCGCGGGGTCTCCCTGAAGGCGCTGGAGCTGTCCGACGACGGCGAACCCCGCGTGTCGGGCAAGGAGTACCGCCTCGACTCCGGCCTCAAGGACGGCATCACCTCCGAGCAGGCCAAGAAGGTCACCAAGCTCATCCGCGACGAAGGCCCCAAGTCGGTCAAGACCCAGATCCAGGGGGACGAGGTCCGGGTCACCTCGAAGTCCCGTGACGACCTGCAGGCCGTCCAGCAGCTGTTGCGGGAGGCCGATCTCGACTTCGCCGTGCAGTTCACCAACCGCCGATAGCACAGGAGCCACCATGCCTACCCCGTTGAAGATCGCCGTCCTCATCGCCTCGAGCCGCCCCCAACGCGTCGGCCCTGCCGTCGCCGAATGGGTGTTCGCTGCCACGAAGGATCGCGCGGACGCCTCCTACGAGTTGGTCGACCTGGCCGACCAGGACCTGCCGAACCTCGACGAAGGTCAGCCCGCGGCAGCGCAGCACTACACCCAGGACCACACCAAGGCCTGGTCGGAGAAGATCGCCGGCTACGACGGCTTCATCTTCGTCACCCCCGAGTACAACCGCGGCATCCCCGGCCAGCTCAAGAACGCTCTGGACTTCCTGTATGCCGAGTGGAACGACAAGGCGGCCGGCATCGTCTGCTACGGCAGCTCGGGAGGCCTGCGCGCGGCCGAGCAACTGAAGACCACTCTCGGCGAGCTGCAGATCGCGACCGTTCGCGCCCAGGTCTCGGTGTCGATCTTCGACGATATGAAGGACTACAGCGTCATGGCCCCGCGGGACTTCCAGGCCGGGAGCCTGCAGACGCTGATGGACCAGACCGAACGCTGGGCGGGTGCGCTGAAGCCGCTTCGCGGTTGAGGGACCTCCGAACCGACCGGGGCACTAACGATCGTGCGGGGGTAGCACCGGCGCCCCGTTGTCGCCATCGCCCAGTGACGCGCGATCTGCCGCCGCACGACCGTAGGCCCACCCCTCGTTGTCACTCGGCGCACGGGTGCGGTGCTGCTTGAGAGTCGGGAACATCTCGTGCGTGGCCGTGTCGACCGCCTTCGATCGTTGGGCCAAGACTCGCACGAGACCACGCTCCCCTCGCCCGTCGTGCGCAGACGCCCCCGCGCCCGCCGATGATGCGCCCCCGCCGTCGGCCACGGCTGACGCGGTCTCGGCGGCCGTGACGTCGCGCAGACGCTCGCCGATACGGCTGGCGTAGGACATCAGGAACGAGCTCCGGAACGCTCGGGTGCGTGAGCCTCCCGAGCCCGAGCGCCGCACTCCCTCGCGCTGGACTGCCTGCGTCGCTTGGACCAGCAGCGAGGTGAAGAGGGTTTCCACCGCGGACAGGTCCGCATCGAAGCCGAGCACCGTCATGAACCCCAGCTCCCGAGACCACACGGTCCGGCACCGGTTGGCGTCGGCGACCACGGTGAGCAGCACGGCCTTCGCATTCTCGTAGGGCCGGTCGATCCCGATCCGGCGAGCCTCGGGACCGGCACTGGAACCTCGTTCGGCCTCCACCATGGCCACGTCGATGCTGTGCTTGGCCATGAGCTTCTGAGCCCCAGCGGTGAAGGCCTCCGCCTCGGCCTCGAAGTTCGTCGACTCCGCCTTGGCCAGCAGGAGGCGGACCCGGGTGAGCACCCGCTCGTCCACACGGTCCGCTGAGACGGACGAGGCCGACTGACGCGTGGCCGTGCCGGGGACCGCTCCGATCCGCTGGAGCGGTGGGATCCTGGCCAGGAGAGCCAGCACCGCGGCACAGTCTTCGCACACGCCCAGCCAGCCCGTCGGCGTGCGCTTCGCACGAGCACGCAGGGCGTCGATATCGTGGCTCCACCACCGCGAGACCTCAGCCTCCCGCAGCTGAGCGAACCAGCGGCGATCCACGGTGGCCTCGGCATACCGCTCGAGGTCGGTGACTATGGCGTCGCCCAGGAGGGCGACCTTTGCGGTGTCGACCCGTCGGGTGCCCAAGCGCAGCAGGTCGGCCGGCTGCCAGCCGTGCTCCCACGCCCACGTCAACCGCTCACCGAGTAACTCCCCGAAGACGGTAGATGCCTGATACTGGCCCGAGGCGGTCGAGGAGAGCGCGACCAGCGCACCGAGTGCTTGATCGATCGTTCGCGGATGACCCGACAGGGTGGCGTTCAGGAGATCGGCTACGCCGCGCTGAACCTCAGCGTGCTCGGGGTGGCCTGGGTCTTCCGGCCTGACCCGCCCGGTCCCCGCAACGAACGGTGATCCCGCGTGTTGGTGCTGCCCCCTCGCGCGGCGCCGTTCCTGGCTCTTACGGCCCATGGTGATCCTTGCTTCGTTGTGATGTCTTCACCCGATCGTGGCAGAGCGCCGTGACCCAGCCCTCGAGTTATCCACAGGGCAACCGGACCGGCGAAAGCGCTCGACGCACCTCAACACGCCCAGTCGAGCTCACCTCTTGCCGGTC
>JBASAN010000474.1:0-5410 GCA_049650625.1 Ornithinimicrobium sp. | reverse complement strand
CTTCTGGATCGTCACCAACCGCAAGGCCTCCGAACGCCGCGGGAAAGTTCAGCTCATCGACGCCCGCGACCTCTTTCAGAAGATGCGTAAGAGCCTCGGCGAGAAGCGCAAGCAGCTCTCCGACGACCACATCGCCAACATCACCAAGATCTACGGCGACTTCACCAACAGCGATCAGGTCAAGATCCTCACCAACGAGTCCTTCGGATTCCTCCGCGTCACCGTCGAACGCCCCCTCCGACTCCGGTGGGAAATCACCGACGACACCCTCGCCGCGATCCGCGCCGACAAGAAGCTCGCCAAGCTCCAGCCCGACGTCCTAGAAAGCCTCACGGAGCGACTCCGCGAACATGCCGGAGTCACCGAAACGGACCGCAAGATCCTCGCCAAGGTTGTCGACCCCATCCTGAAGTCCGCCGGCCTCGCTGCGCCCCAGGCGAAGGTAGTTTGGGCCGACCTCGCCGTCCAGGACCCGGAAGCACCTGTCATCACCAACCGCAAGGGCGAGCCCGAACCTGACCCCGACCTACGCGACCAAGAGAACGTCGCGGTACCTGCCGGCGCCGTCACCCGGTACGAGCCCGATGTGACCGGTCGTCTTGCCAGCAGGGAGTACCCCGAGACCGTCGAAGGCCACCTGATCACCGAGGTACACCCCTACGTGCCAGAGGCCTGGATCGACCACACCAAGACCAAGATCGGCTACGAGATCCCCCTCACCCGCCACTTCTATACGTACGTCCCACCTCGGCCGCTCGCTGAGATCGACGCGGAAATCAAGAAGCTCGAGGCCGAGATTCGGGGCCTCGTTCATGCGGTGACGGAATGACCAAGACTCCGCTGAAGCATCTCGTGCGCCTGAACGAACTTTCTCTGGGTGAGGACACAGACCCCGAGGGCTTAATCCGCTACCTCGACATCGGATCGGTGTCGACCGGGGTGCTGGTCGAAGAGCCCAAGACGATGTCATTCAGCGAAGCGCCATCCAGAGCGCGGCGCTTGGTTCGGGAGGGGGACACGATCGTCTCGACGGTCCGCACCTACCTCAGAGCAGTCTGGCCCGTTCGGCAGTCGGCGAGTGGCTTGGTTGTGTCGACCGGCTTTGCCGTTCTCACGCCCCGGCCGGAACTCGATTCGCGCTATCTCGGATGGATTGCGCAATCTGACCCGTTCGTTGACGGCGTTGTCGCGAGGTCCGTAGGTGTCAGTTATCCAGCCGTCAACCCGAGCGAGATCGGCGAACTACGCATAGACCTTCCGCCACTGTCCGTGCAGAGGGCGATCGCCGACTACCTCGACACCGAAACCGCCAGCATCGACGCCCTTATTTCGAGGAAACAACAGTTGGTTAGTCTGCTGCAGCAGCGCCGCTGGCTGTTCTTCCTAGAATTGCTAAACGCTACGGACGCTCCCGTTGCGCCACTCCGGCGGGCTCTTCTCGGCGTCGTTGACGGTCCGTTCGGAAGCGCATTTTCGAGTGCCGACTACGTGGACCAAGGTGTCGGAGTGATCCGACTGGGCAACATAGGGTTCGCCCGATGGCGCGGTGACGACCTCGTCTACCTGCCCGAGGAGAGGTTCGCCGAGTTCCGAGGTCATTCGGTCCGGCAAGGAGACCTTCTCATCGCGGCGCTCGGAGACCCTAAGAATCACGCCGGTCGTGCGTGCGTTGCGCCAGATCTTGGAAATGCAATTGTGAAAGGCAAGTGCTTTCGAGCGACGGTCGACACTGCGGTCGCCGACCCTCACTTCCTCGCGCTGTTTTGCTCCTCCCCGGCAGGCGCAGATGCGATTGCGACTGAGGTGCGGGGCTCAACTCGGTCTATGATAAATTTGGATATCGTGAAGTCGATGCAAGTGCGGCTCCCTGATCTCGAAACGCAGACATCCATCGTCGCGGATACATCCGCGAATTGGGTGCTTGTAGACCGGCTCCTGAGCCAGCTGTCAGCACAGGTCTCACTCTTCCACGAGCATCGCGCGGCGCTGATCACGGCGGCTGTGACCGGAGAGCTGAAGATCCCAGGGGTGGCGTCATGACGAATCCGAACGAGGCTGCGTTCGAGGCCGAGATCTGCGCTTGGCTGACCCAGTCGGGTGGCTATGACGAGGTCAAGGACGACAAGGTGCAGGGGGAGGGGTCGGACTTCGACCGGGCCACGGGGTTGGACCGGATCGAGCTGCTGCGGTTCATCAGCGCCACCCAGATGCCCGACTGGGAAGAGCTAGTCGAGCGCAACGGTGGTGACCCGAACAAGACTCAGGTCCGGTTCCGCGAGAGGATCGCCTCCGAGGTCGACAAGCGCGGCGTGGTCGACGTGTTGCGGCACGGGGTGACCGACCAGGGGGTCCGGTTCCGGCTGGCGTACTTCAAGCCCGCCCACGGACTCTCGACGGACCTGATGGTGAAGTACGCCGCGAACCGGCTGACCGTGACCCGCCAGCTCCGCTACCAGGCGGACTCGAACAAGTCCCTCGACGTCGCACTGCTGCTCAACGGCATACCGGTCGCGACCGCGGAGCTGAAGAACCCCTTGACCGGGCAGGGCGTCGAGCAGGCGATGACGCAGTACCGCACCGACCGCGAGCCCAAGAACCCCGTGCTGAAGCGGGCGGTGGTGCACTTCGCAGTCGATCCGCAGCGGGTCGCGATGACGACGCGCCTCGCGGACAGCGCCACGAGATTCCTGCCGTTCAACCAGGGCAACAAGCTCGGCCCGGGCAACCCCCAGGTCGAGGGCGCGCACGCCACCTCCTACCTGTGGCAGCGGGTCTGGGAGCGCGAGGCGTGGCTGGACCTGCTGGCTCGGTTCGTGCACGTCGAGCAGCCCGCCGGCAGGGGGTCGAGGAAGCCGCCGATGGTGATCTTCCCCCGGTTCCACCAGTGGGACGCTGTGCGTCGGCTCGAGGCTGCGGCTCGCACCGAAGGCGCCGGTCACTCCTACCTGGTGCAGCACTCCGCGGGGTCGGGGAAGTCCAACACGATCGCCTGGTTGGCCCACCGGCTCTCCACGCTCCACGCGGGCGACGACAAGGTCTTCGACAAGGTCATCGTGATCACCGACCGCGTCGTGCTGGATCGTCAGCTGCAGGACACGATCTACCAGTTCGAGCACACCCACGGTGTAGTCCAACGCATCGAGAGGGACTCCTCCCAGCTCGCCGGGGCACTGAGCGGCGAGCAGGCCCGGATCATCATCACGACCCTGCAGAAGTTCCCCTTCGTCATGGACAAGGTCGGTGAGCTTCCCGACCGCTCTTACGCGGTGATCGTGGACGAGGCCCACTCCTCCCAGAGCGGTGACACCGCCAAGGAGCTCCGCCGGGTTCTCGGCGCCCGCACCAGTAGCGCCGCGGGCGGCGAAGAGGGTGAGCTCCCGCTCGAGGGAGTCGACGAGGCCCTCGCCGAGGCCGTCGCCGCCCGGGGGAGGCAGCAGAACCTGTCTTTCTTCGCCTTCACCGCCACCCCCAAGGGCAAGACCCTCGAGCTGTTCGGGCGCCACAACCCTGCCATCGACCGACACGAGTCGTTCCACCTGTACTCGATGCGCCAGGCCATCGGGGAGGGGTTCATCCACGACGTCCTGGCCGCCTACACCACCTACGACTCCTTCTGGCGCCTGGAGAAGGCGCTCGAGGACGACCCCCGCTACCAGACCGCCAAGGCTCGCCAGGCGATCGCGAAGTTCGTGAACCTCCACGAGCACAACCTCGCCCAGAAGGCCGACGTCGTGGCCGACCACTTCCGCAGGCGGGTGGCCGGCAAGGTCGCCGGCAAGGCCAAGGCCATGGTCGTGTGCTCATCGCGTGAGCACGCGGTGCGCTTCTATCTCGCCCTGCGCAAGCACATCTCGGAGAACGGCTACGACATCGGCGTCCTCGCCGCGTTCTCCGGAGAGATCGCCGTCAACGGCGACCCGGCCGTCACCGAAGCCGGGCTCAACGGGTTCGGTGACACCCAGACTGCCGAGAAGTTCGACACCGACGCCTTCCAGATCATGGTGGTGGCGGAGAAGTTCCAGACCGGCTTCGACCAGCCCAAGCTCTACGCGATGTACGTCGATAAGACCCTCACCGGGCTCGCCGCCGTCCAGACGCTGTCGCGGCTCAACCGCACCTACCCCGACAAGGACGGCACCTTCGTCCTCGACTTCGTCAACAAGGCCGACGCGATCGCCAAGGAGTTCGAGCAGTACCACGGCCGCACCGTGGCACCCCCCTCCGACCCGAACCTGCTCTACGACACCCGACACGCCCTGGACGAGTTCGGCGTCCTCGACGCCGAAGAGGCCCGCACCTTCGCGCACCTCCTACTCGCCGACACCGTCGACCACGGCCGCCTCCACGGCGCCCTCGGGCCCGCGCTCGACCGGTTCGCTGCACTCGAGGACGACGAGCAGGACCGCTTCCGCGACGCCTTGAGCAGGTTCGTGCGCATCTACTCGTTCCTGTCACAGATCGTCACCTTCGGCGACGCCGATCTTGAGCGCGACTACCTGTTCACGAAGGCGCTGGCGGCGTTCATCAAGGCCGACCCCGGGGAGACCGTAGACCTGTCCAGCGCACTCGAGCTAACGCATCTGCGCACCGAGAAGCAGTTCGAGGGCTCGGTGGCCCTGACCGCCCAGGAGGGGGAGGCGGTCACGATCTACTCCGGCACAGGCCGGTCCACCGACCCCGAACCCGAGTCGCTGTCGGTGATTATCGAGCGCCTCAACGCCCAGTACGGCACCGACTGGCAAGACGCTGACCGGCTGGTCTTCGACGCCGCCCTGGCCGACATGGTCGCCGACAAGGACGTCCAGGTGACCGCCGCCAACAACACGCCGGAGAACTTCGGGGTGGTGTTCCCCGAGATGTTCCAGCGGGCGCTGCTGGGTCGGATGGATCGCAACGAGAAGGTCGTCTTCAAGTTCCTCGATGACCAGAACCTGGCCACTGACGTGGCGAAGGTCTACGCCACCCTGGCCCAGGCCAGCGCCAAGGTCGCCTACCAGGAGCACTGCCCCATCGGGGAGCTCCTCGCCGCCGGCGGGGAGGGGGCGCATCTGGAGTACAAGTCCACCTTGCGCACCTCCGCCTCCACCGGGGAGAAGGTGCCCGTTCTGGAGACGTCGGTCATCAAGAGTGTCGCTGCGTTCGCGAACAGCCGCGAGGGCGGCACCCTGCTCATCGGCGTCGCCGATGACGGCAGCGTGCACGGCCTGGACAGCGACTATGCCTCGCTGAGCAAGGACGGCAAGGTGGACCGCGACGTCTTCCTGCTGCACCTGAATCAGGTCCTCTCCAACGCGCTCGGCCTCGCCGCCGCGACAGAGGTGACGACCTACCTGCACACCGTCGAGGGCAAGGACCTGTGCCGTGTACATACCCGGCCCTCGGCGTTCCCGGTCGAGGCGAACGTGAAGGT
>JBASAN010000473.1:0-6277 GCA_049650625.1 Ornithinimicrobium sp. | reverse complement strand
GAGGGTGACTACGAGGTCGACGAGAAGAAGCGCACGGTCGGGGTCCTGGAGGCCGGGATCGAAAAGGTCGAGGACTATCTCGGTATCGACAACCTCTATGAGAGTGCCAACACCCCGCTGATCGGATACCTCAACAACGCGATCAAGGCCAAGGAGCTGTACAAAGCCGACAAGGACTACGTGAATGTGGACGGTCAGATCATGATCGTCGACGAACACACGGGACGCATGTTGGCCGGACGTCGGTACAACGAGGGGATGCACCAGGCGATCGAGGCCAAAGAAGGCGTCGAGATCAAGAACGAGAACCAGACCCTGGCCACGGTGACCTTGCAGAACTACTTCCGGATGTACGACCGGCTCTCCGGGATGACCGGAACCGCCCAGACCGAGGCCGCTGAGTTGCATCAGATCTACAAGGTCGGGGTCATCAGCATCCCCACCAACCGCGAGATGATCCGTGCGGACCAGGCCGACCTCGTGTATCGCACCGAGGAGGCGAAGTTCACCGCGGTGGTCGAGGACATTGCCGAGCGTCACGCCGAGGGGCAGCCGGTCCTCGTGGGGACGACCAGTGTGGCCAAGTCGGAGTACCTCTCGGAGCATCTACGTCGGCGTGGCATCGCCCATGAGGTGCTGAACGCGAAGCACCACGCCAGGGAGGCCACGATCGTGGCCGAGGCCGGACAGAAGGGCTCGGTCACCGTGGCGACCAACATGGCAGGTCGAGGCACCGACATCATGCTGGGCGGTAATCCCGAGTTCATGGCGGTTGCGGATCTGAAGCAGCGAGGCCTGGACCCCCACGAGACTCCGGAGGAGTACGAAGAAGCGTGGGACAGCGCGCTCGAACGCGCCGAACGAGCAGTACAAGAGCAGCACGACGAGGTCACCCAGCTGGGTGGCCTGTACGTGTTGGGCACCGAGCGGCACGAGTCTCGCCGCATCGACAACCAGCTCCGGGGTCGAGCCGGTCGTCAAGGTGACCCGGGGGAGAGTCGCTTCTACCTGTCCCTGGAAGACCAGCTGATGCGGCTGTTCAACGCTCCGATGGTTGATCGCGTCATGCAGATGGCCAACATCGACGACGATTCGCCGATCGAGTCGCGGATGGTCTCACGCTCGATTGCCTCAGCCCAGAGCCAGGTCGAGGGGCAACACTTCGAGACCCGGAAGAACGTGTTGAAGTACGACGACGTGCTGAACCGGCAGCGTGAGGTCATCTACGAAGAGCGCCGACAGGTCGTCCAGGGTGCGGACCTCCACGAACAGATCCGGATGTTCATCAACGACGTCGTCGCAGAGTACGTCCGCACCAGCAGCGGGTCGGGCTTCACGGACGACACCGAGCTGGACGTCATGCTGGCCGAGCTCGGGTCCGTCTACCCGGTCGGAGTGACGGCTGCCGATATCGCCGAAGCGGCCGGGGGACAGGGGGCGATCACGCCGCAGGTCCTGGTCGAGCAGCTCACTTCGGATGCCCAGCACGCCTACGACCGTCGGGAGCAGGAGGTCGGCGAAGAGCTGATGCGCGACGTCGAACGTCGGGTGCTCCTGCAGGTCCTGGACCGCAAGTGGCGTGAGCATCTGTACGAGATGGACTACCTGAAGGAAGGGATCGGTCTGCGTGCGATGGCCCAGCGCGAACCCTTGGTGGAGTACCAGCGGGAGGGCTACCAGCTCTTCACCGCGATGATGGAGTCCATCAAGGAGGATGGTGTCCGCCTGCTCTTCAACGCCGAAATCAAGGTCACGCCGGAGGAACAGTCGGGACAGATGGGGGCGGACGGGATGCCATCCCTGAGCGCCTTATCCGCGGCGGCGACCGCGGGCACCGCGGGCAGCGCCTTGCGGGCCAAGAATGCGCGTCTGACCTACTCCGCGCCGGACGAGGACGGCCATGTCACCCAGCGCGAGATCGAGGCCGATGGCAGCACGCGGGAGACCCCGGACGCGAGCGGCTCCACCGCAGCTGAGGGCAACCGGGCCGAGCGGCGTCGCGCCAGTCAGCGTCAGCGCAAAGGCTAGTCAACCCACTTCGAGGGCGGTCACCAGCCATCGACCGTCGAGGCCGCTCAGTTGCAGTGCCACGGCGCGATGACGTCCGTTGTGCACCACCAGTGCTGCGACCTCCGCGACGCCGTCCCTGGGCAACCCGACGTGGACCGATATGACCAGGTTGGGTTTCCGAGCACGGCCCCCTCGGCGTCTTGCAACGACGCCTCGTCGAGCAACTCGATCGCGAATCGTGGGCTTGACGTAGCGAGACAGTTGTCGGGCGTCTCGCGATCCGTCCATCACCTCCAGCAGCACCCGCAACACCTGACGCGACCATGGGCCGGGCTCCGGTAGGTCGATGCTGCAGGTCGGCTGAGGAGCAAAGATCGGGTCGCAGTCGTTCGGTGGGGTGAGGTCGACGCCAAGTTCGATCTGTTCGTACCGACGACCCGATCGCCCTGCACGGGTCAGTTGGTCGAACTCGTCCGCGGTGAGCGGTTCCGGCTCCAGGGATGGGATCGGCATGACGCGCAACCTCTGGGGGGAAGACTGCTGCCGCGGCGACAGCGGATTGAAGGCTCGAGCCGGATGCGCCGTGCCCGTAGGGGTGGGTGCGGGGAAAGCGGGTTGTGCGCTCACGGGTGCGCTCCTCGAGGAGTCGGAGGGTGGAGGATCTGGCCGGGCAGGAGCAGGTCGGGATCGGGTCCGATGGTGAGCCGGTTGGCTTCGTACCACCGCGGCCAGTGCGCGGCGATCTGCGCGTCGGAGGCACCCGGGGCAAGATCAGCGGAGGCGATGGCCCAGAGCGTGTCTCCACGCTGGACGACCACGGCGGCGGACTCCTCAGGTGGTGCCTCAGCCACAGCGAGCTTCTTCCGGGTGGACTGCCATCCGGGCAGTGGCACGGGAAGCGCTGGACGGGTGGGGTCCGCCGAGCCGGTGCCGACCCGGACGTTACCGTTGTCCCGATCGTCCGGTCCGCGCTGGGCGGGTGGCGTGGGAGCGGACTCGCCAGGGTGCGCGAGGATCGAAGCAGCACCGGCGCTGATCTCTGCAGACCGGCTGCAACCCAGCGTCGAGGTCTCGGCGTTGGCGACGGGGGAGCCCATGACCAGCACCAGCAGCACGGCCGCTGAGCGCGCAGTCAGTCGAGGAGTGAGCAGCGCTGGCGTTTCATCGCCGCCGCAGGCCCTCTTCAGCAGGGTCAACGCACCGGCACCCGCGAGGTAGGCCCCGCAGACCGCGACGAGGCCGGCGGCCAGGCCGGTCAGCAGCACCAACCCTTCGACCACCGGCAGATGCCCACCGGCCGCCGAGGTCAAGCCGGAGACGCTCCATGACAGAAGAAGGCCGGCACCGACCGCACCACCAGCCGCCAGCGCTGCGCCCAGCATGGCCGCGAGCCGGTATCGGGGTCGATGGGTCTGCCTCGGTCCCATTGAGCTGACCTCTCCTCCCTGAGTCGCAGGTGATGTTCGAACGTTTGCGAACGTTTGCGTTCGTTTAGATCTATTAGACGCGCTATGAAGCTCGTTGGCAAGGTGTGTTTGTATAGGCCCATGAGGTGGAGTCGGCTCTTCGACGATCTCGAGGCTCAATTGCTGCGGCTGGAGCGAGTCGAGCTCGAGGCCGAGGTTTCGGAGCGTGCCCGCTCAGAGCGTGGTCAGGTCGCCATGGCTCACGCGCTGGCCGCTGACTGCGGGCGCGAGATCTCGTTGGACCTGCTGGGGGTGGGTCGGGTCATGGGTGTCCTGCGTGACGTGGGCCAGGACTGGTGTGTCCTGGAAAGTCCAACGCAAGGCCCTCGGCGCAGCAGGGCGGTGCTGCTGGCTTTGCCGGCCGTGCAGTCCGTCACCGGTCTGACGAGTTTCGTCGACCAGCGCGAGGGCGTATCGCAGCGTCGTTTCGGCATGCGGTCGGCCCTCCGGGCGCTGAGCCGTGACCGGGTCCAGGTCCGCATACATCTGACCGGAGGGGGGACCGTGCAGGGCACGATCGACCGGGTCGGGCGGGACCACTGCGACGTCGCTGAGCACGCCGATGACGCTCCACGGCGAGGCCGAGACGTCCGAGCGACGCATACGGTGCCCCTATGGGCCGTCGCTGCTGTCCGTCAGGTCTGAGTCCCGTCACGACTGTCTGGAGCGCCGGCGTGCTCGCGGGCAATGATCTCCCGGGTCTGTGAGTACATCCGCTCGATGTACTCCTCCAAGGCGCTGCGCTCGACTCGCCAAGCACCCCGTCCCCCGATCTTGATGGCGGACAAGTCGCCGCTTCGGACCAGGGCTTTCGTCTGAGCCAAGGTGACGTTGAGCGTCTCGGACACGTCGGTCAACGTCAGGAATCGAGGCTCCACGCGGTCCTCCATCTCGTCGGTTCACGTGAGCGCCCGTAGCAGGGATGCTGAGTTGGGCCACGCGGTTGTATGTTGTCCCCAATTTTACGTCCCGCAGGGACCGCCGTGCCGGACCTGTGGACAACGTCGGCCCGGTTGGTCGACGTCGCTCATACTTGCACCAGCCTTCCTGGCCTTGCGGTCAGGGTCCGGTGTCGCACTGGGTGATGATCCATTGCCCCTGTACGCGAAAGGCCCCCTCATGTCGCAACCGCCCTCATCACAGGCGCGACGCCTGAAGAGACCGTCCTGGCGGGACGCCCGACTGCTGATCGGGGTGCTCCTTGTCCTGCTCTCGGTGTTGGCCGGCTCCTGGCTGGTCGCTGCAGCCGACGACACCACACCCGTCTTTGCCGCCTCGACCCCGCTGCTGCCCGGAGAAGAAGTGACCGCAGCAGACCTGGAGACGGTCTGGGTACACCTGGACGAAGCGGCGGACTCCTACGTGGACGCCGACGACGGCTTGGCGTCCGGGACCTTTGTGACCAGAACGGTGCAGCCCGGTGAGCTCGTCCCCGCAGATGCGCTCGGCTCGGCCCGGCAGGCGAAGGACAAGACCGTTTCGGTGCCGATCGACCCGGCGGCCTCGGCCACCCTGAGCGTGGGAACCGTGGTGGACGTCTGGGTCAGCCGCCGGGACGCCGAAGAAGCCGGAGTTCGCTATGTCGATCCGGAGTTGCTGCTGCAGGGAGCGGTCGTCGCCAAGGTTCCGGCGAGCGGTAGCGGTCTGGGCGTGGGGGTGGGGCGAGCCGCCGTGGCGATAGTGGTCCCTGCCGACGAGGTGGCTCCCGTCATCTCCAGCGTCGATCAAGAGGCCCGCATCACCCTGGTGCCTGCCCCCGCCGCTGGAGCGCAGGACATGGACTCATGAGCCTGCCGGCCCTGACCGCGATCACCCATCGGTGGGAAGGCACCGTCGCTGGATACCTAGGTCGCAGTGATGTCGTCCACGTAGCCCGTCGTTGCGCCGATCTGGCCGAGCTGTTGGGTTGCGCCGGAGCCGGAGTCGGCAAAGTGGCGGCTGTGTCGGTGGACCTGAGAGGTGTTGACCGTTCGGCGATCGCCACTCTCACCGATGCGGGTCTGCGGATCTTGGGCGTCTTCCCCCCGGGTGACGAAGCGGGCGAGAGGGCGCTGCGTCGGTGGGGCATCACGGCTGTGATCAGGGCGGATGCCGCTGAAGAAGAGGTGCAGAAGGTGTTGGCCATGCTGGTCTCGGAATCGGCGCCTCCAGGCACCGGGGCTGCCCAAGAGACGCGTCACGACCATGATGAGTCTGCGCGCGGCGCAGCGGATCTCGATGCTGAGATCGCGGCCTTCCTCGACGGCGGCAGCTCAGCGGGTTCCAGCCCACCGCACGACACGGACGATCAGCCTTTGGAGCCATGGGAGGCCAACCGCGACGGGCACGTTGTGGCAGTCTGGGGGCCGACCGGGGCTCCGGGCCGCAGCACCGTGGCGGTCAACCTGGCAGCCGAGCTGGCGAGGGTCGAGCCGACGTTGCTGATCGATGCCGACACCTATGGTGCCTCCGTCGCGCAGATGCTCGCCGTGCTGGACGAGGCGCCCGGAATCGCTGCTGCCGCCCGGGCCGCAGACAACGGCACCCTGGACCCGGGGGTGTTGGCGCAGCTGGCCCGTGAGACGCATCCCCAGCTCAGGGTCCTGACCGGGCTACCTCGCGCTGACCGATGGCCCGAGCTGCGCGAACACGCCGTCGGCGACGTCTTGGCCCACGCCCGCGACCTCGTGCCGTGGACCATCGTCGACGTCGGATTCTGCGTGGAACGGGACGAAGAGATCAGCTTCGACACGGCGGCGCCTCGACGCAACGGGGTCACGCTTGCTGTCCTCGAAGCGGCCGACCAGGTCGTCGTGGTCGGC
>JBASAN010000472.1:0-2064 GCA_049650625.1 Ornithinimicrobium sp. | reverse complement strand
GGGCTACGCCCTGCGCTCGCCCTACAACGCTGCCAAATTCGGACTGCGGGGCCTGACGGAGTCGCTAGCACGCGAGCTGGGCCCTGCTGGGGTGCGCGTGAACTCTGTCCTTCCCGGCTTCGTCGACAGCGACCGTCTCAACCGCACCACCCAGGCACGCGCCGAAGCCACCGGCTCAAGCTTCGAGGAGGTCGAGCAGGTGCTGCTCGCCAAGACCTCGCTGCGCGCGAAAGTCAGTGAGCAGGAGGTGGCGCTCCTGGTGGCCTACCTCGTCTCACCGGCAGCGCGGACCATCAGCGGCCAGTCCCTCAGCATCTGCGGCAACGTGGAGTACCTGTGAGCGGCCCGACGGTTGGCTCGCGGGTCCCGGTCGCCGTGGTGGGTGCCGGCCTCGTCGGTCTCGGTTGGGTCGTCGTGTGGACACGTGCGGGGCACGAGGTGCGCCTGCACGATACCGACCAGGATGCCCTGGACCGCGCTCCCGCGGCCATCGCCGCGCTGTGGGGCGACGTGCAGAGCGGCCCGGTGCCGGACACGATCTCCATGACCACCGACCTGGCCGTCGCCGTGTCGGACGTGGTGCACGTACAGGAGTGCGTGGTGGAGGATCCCGCGGTCAAGGCGCACGTCTTTGCGCAGGTTGCCGCCTATGCGCCGGCGACTGCGGTCATCGCCTCGTCCACGTCAGCGCTGGTCCCCTCGTCCTTTACCGGATCGGTCCCCGGACGAGGGCGAACCCTCGTCGCTCATCCCTTCAACCCCCCACACCTGCACAGTGCGGTCGAGCTAGTCCCAGCGCCGTGGACCGCGCCGGAGGCGATGTCGGCCACCCGCGAGCTGCTCGAGAACGCCGGCATGGAACCGATCGAACTCTCCACTGAGATCGACGGTTTCGTGGTCAACCGTCTGCAGTCGGCGATGATCCACGAGGCTTTCCGACTGCTCGCGTCGGGGTTCGTGAGCGCCACCGACGTCGACCGCGCCGTGCGTGGCGCCCTCGCGCCCCGCTGGCTGATCCTGGGTGTCATCGAGACCATCGACCTCAACGCGCCCGGCGGCATCGAAGACTACGTGTCCCGGTACGGCCCGATGTACGCCCGTCTGGCTGCTGAGCAGCGCGACCCGGTCGACTGGCAGGAGGTGCTGGACGCCGGTCTGGCTGCCGACCGGGCCGCTGCGCTTCCCCGCGACCAGCTGGACGGACGGCGTCGGTGGCGTGACGGCCGGCTTGCTTCGCTGAAGCGGTTCCTGGAGAGCGAATCCGGGCCGAGCTGAGTGGCAGCGTCGCGTTGGCCTGATCGTTATTGGCGACGCTGTCGTGGGGACGAGGGTCTGGCGCCGCGCGCCCTCGGACTTCCCCGGTCTGCGGTCTTTCGACGGGGGCATACCTCTGGCCGACGGCAGACATTTCTCGTGCTCATGTGCTTCGGTGGCGGCAGGAACTGTCAGCCGAGGCGAGCGGATCGTGCTGCCGGTCGGTGGAGGCTGCGGCGTGCTCCGTTCACAGGCGCCCTTCCCCGCACCCCTGGGAAAGTACTGACCTCGCGTGTAACCAATGCTGTCGTTCGGACTCACCGTGGCGATCCCGAGTCGCCCGAGCGCGCAGCCGGGACGGTGGATTGGTGGGGCGCGGCCGTGCTGGCGCTGACCCTGACGTGCGTACTGCTCGCGATCAGCGAAGCACGGGTGTGGTCGCTGTCGGCGCTTGTCGTCGTGGCCGCCGACGTCACGGGACAGGCGACCGGGCTGAACACCATGCTGCGCACCATCGGCGGTGCGCTCGGCGTCCAGATCACCGCAACCCTCATCGCCTCGACCTCCACCCCGGAACTCGGGTACCGCACCGCCTTCGCCGCCCTCAGGGGCGCACTCGCCCTCCTCGCCTAGGGACGGCGTCGGGTGGCCTGGGCCGGGCGGGTCGGACCCGACGAGGCTGGTGCGGCGGTCGTCCGCACTCTTCGCGGAGAGGGCGTCGAAGTCGCTGCCACGGTCGACACCGCTCCGACCGGGATGATGGTGCGTCGCGAAAGGGTCCCCGGGGTGACGACCGTCGACTACCACCGC
>JBASAN010000471.1:0-4318 GCA_049650625.1 Ornithinimicrobium sp. | reverse complement strand
GAGAACATCCGGGTGGGGCTGCGCTACGTCAACGGCTCGGTCGTCATGCCGGGGGCCTCCTTCAGCCTGGCGGACACCCTGGCTCCGATCAGCCCCGACCGTGGGTACGTCGAGGCCGGAGTCATCGCGGACGGCCGTCTGGTCAAAGGCATCGGTGGGGGGCTGTCCCAGGTGTCGACCACCCTGTTGAACACGGCCTGGTTCTCCGGGGTGGAGCTGAAATCCTTCACCCCGCACTCGTACTACATCTCGCGCTACCCGGTGGGTCGGGAAGCGACCATCTCGGTGGGGGCCATCGACAACGTCTGGTCCAACGACACGAAGTCACCCATCGTGATCCAGACGTTCATCGAGGGCAACGAGATCGTGATGCGGTTCTACGGCGACCGTCAGTACACGGTCGAGACCCGCACGGGGGAGCGGCGCAAGATCACCGAGCCCGACACCAAGACGGACGACAGCGAGGACTGCCTCACCCAGGGCGCGGTCGACGGGTTCACCATCACCGTGGCCCGGGACCTGATCAAGGCCGGGGACGTCGTGCGCACCGACGAATACACCACGACGTACCAGCCATCCCCCGGAGTGACCTGCACGGGCTAGCCGCCGGCTCGGCCCCCCGCCCCATTTCAGACACCGCCTCCTGAGCGGCATACTGTTCCCCATGACGTACGTGATCGCCCAGCCCTGTGTCGACCTCAAGGACAAGGCATGCATCGAGGAATGTCCCGTCGACTGCATCTACGAAGGTGAGCGCTCGCTCTACATTCACCCGGATGAGTGCGTCGACTGTGGTGCCTGTGAGCCCGTCTGCCCCGTGGAGGCCATCTACTACGAGGACGACACCCCCGAGGAGTGGGCGGAGTACTACAAGGCGAACGTCGAGTTCTTCGACGATCTCGGCAGCCCCGGCGGGGCCGCCAAGATGGGTCTGATCGCCAAGGACCACCCGATCATCGCGGCGCTGCCGCCCCAAGAGCACGAGGAATAGTCGACAGCGGCGCCCCTCCCGTGAGCGTCGTGACCTGCCCGTCCGATCGCCCTTCGGGGGCGTGATCAGGAGGAACGAATGACTGACAACGCCACACTGCGTCACAAGGACCATGAGCTGGAGCTGGCAGTCGTGCCCGCGACGGAAGGCAACTCCGGGCTCGACATCAGCGCCCTGATGAAGACCACCGGGGACGTCACGCTCGACGTCGGCTTCGTGAACACGGCCTCCTGCAAGTCCGACATCACGTACATCGACGGCGACGCAGGCATCCTGCGCTACCGCGGCTACCCGATCGAGCAGCTCGCGAAGAGCTCCAACTTCCTGGAGACCAGCTACCTCCTGATCTACGGCGAGCTGCCGAGCGAGACGGAGCTGAGCGAGTTCGACAACAAACTGCGCAAGCACACCCTGCTGGCCGAAGACATGAAGAGCTTCTTCGGGGGCTTCCCGCGCGACGCCCACCCGATGCCGGTGCTGTCCTCCGCCGTGTCGGCCCTGGGCACGTTCTACCAGGACAGCCAGGACCCGTTCGACCCCGAGCAGGCCGAGATCTCGACCATCCGGCTGATGGCCAAACTGCCGACTATCGCGGCGTACGCCTTCCGCAAGAGTCTCGGACAGCCGTTCCTCTACCCGAACAACGACTACAACCTCGTCGAGAACTTCCTCTGGATGACCTTCGGTCAGCCGACCGAGCGGTACGAGCTGGACCCCGACCTGGCCAAGGCGCTGGACCTTCTTTTCATCCTGCATGCCGACCACGAGCAGAACTGCTCGACCTCGACCGTGCGTCTGGTCGGCTCCTCCGAGGCCAACCTGTTCAACTCGATCTCCGCCGGCATCCACGCGCTGTCCGGGCCGCTGCATGGCGGCGCGAACTCTGCGGTGCTCGGCATGCTGGACGACATCAAGGCCGACGGCGGCGACGTCGCCGAGTTCGTGCGCAAGGTCAAGGACAAGGAAGACGGTGTGAAGCTCATGGGCTTCGGGCACCGGGTCTACAAGAACTACGACCCTCGCGCTGCGATCATCAAGGAGACGGCGCACGACATCCTGTCCAAGCTCGGGACCAACGACACCCTGGACCTGGCCATGGAGCTGGAGCAGAAGGCCCTGGAGGACGACTACTTCGTCGAGCGCAAGCTCTACCCGAACGTCGACTTCTACACCGGTCTGATCTACGAGTCGATGGGCTTCCCGACCAACATGTTCACCGTGCTCTTCGCGATCGGGCGGCTGCCCGGCTGGATCGCCCAGTGGCACGAGATGATCAACGATCCGGCCACCAAGATCGGACGCCCCCGTCAGGTCTACACCGGCTACGGCGAGCGGGACTACGTCTCGGTAGACGAGCGCTGATCAGTCCTTGACGGTGATGACGACGGCGGCCGTTGCGGCCGTCGTCGCGTCCGTCCAGGTCAGCGGCTCGTTGGTGCGGTCCCACAGCTGATCGGACACCTGCACCGACGTCACCTCGCGCTGTTGAGCGTGTGCCACGGCCCAGCTGCCCACGGCCCAGGCGCTCTGCTCGTCACCCGCCGAGACCGACACGGTGCCGCCCGAAGCCTGCGCGTCGAAACCCAGGCCAGAGAGCTCAGCGGCCAGCGCCTGCCCGTCCCCGGCGGAGTCGGCCTGGTCCAGTTCGCAGCCGATGCCGCCCGGCGTCTCCCCGGTCAGGACCGATGCAACGACCCTTCCTTCCCATTCGTGGTCCGCGTAGGCGGCGGGGTAGGCGCTGCGTTGCACGCTCTGTGCGACCTCGGTGATCTCCCCGTCCTGCCAACCCTCGATCTCGATGAGCACGTCATAGAACGCGTTGGTGGCGTAGACCGGATCCAGGACCTCCTGCTCGCTTCCCCACCCTTGACTGGGTCGCTGTTGAAAGAGTCCGAGGGAGTCCGCGTCGCCGTAGTTGATGTTCTTCAGCTTGGACTCCTGGATCGCCGTGGCGATGCCGATCGAAGCGGCCCGGGGTGGCAGCCCTCGCTGCACAGCGACGATGCTGATCGTCGAGGCGTTGGCCGACTGCTCGGGGGTCAGGCTCTGCGTGCGGTCCGCGGCCGTGAACTCACACATCGGGTCGCTGAGGCTGTCGGCGACCCAGCGGGCACCGAAGATCCCGCCCACCCCGGCGGCGCACAGCAATGCAGCCGTGGTGACCAAGCGTCCTGGGGATGGCATGGCGGGAAGTCTAAGTTGCCCGAGGTCGTGGTGTTCACAGGAATCTCTGGGCCCCGCAGGTTAGGTTTCGGTGGTGAGCATAGGCAAGGGGTACCAACGGGGTCCGATCACGCTGCGCGACCAACGGGTTCCGGTCAGCACGACCGACCAGAACCTGCTGGACTCCTCCGGGCCGGGGGACTGGGTGCATACCGACCCGTGGAGGGTGATGCGCATCCAGGCGGAGTTCGTCGAGGGGTTCGGGGCGTTGGCCGAGCTGGGGCCCGCCGTCAGCGTGTTCGGCTCGGCTCGGACGGGTCCCGGACACCCCGCATACCTTCTGGCCGAGGAGGTCGGCACCCAGCTCGTGAAGGCGGGGTATGCCGTCATCACGGGGGGAGGTCCGGGCACGATGGAAGCGGCCAACAAGGGCGCAGCCGAGGCCGGTGGCACTTCGGTCGGTCTCGGTATCGAGCTGCCGTTCGAGACCGGACTCAACGACCACGTCAACCTGGGGATCAACTTCAGGTACTTCTTCGCCCGCAAGACGATGTTCGTCAAGTACGCCCAGGGCTTCATCGTGCTTCCCGGTGGCTTCGGGACCCTGGACGAGCTCTTCGAGGCGGTGACTTTGGTGCAGACCGGCAAGGTCACGCACTTCCCGATCGTGTTGCTCGGGAAGGACTTCTGGACACCGCTGTTGGATTGGGTGCGCGACACCCTGCTGGAGCAGGGCACCATCTCCGAGCGGGACCTGCGTTGGCTTCAGGTCACCGACGACCCCGCCGCCGCCGTGGCGGCCATCGTGGCAGCAGGTGCGGCACGGCAGTAGTCGTGCCGCACCGACCGCTGCGTACCATCGACTCGTGATCCTCGTCATCCTGATCCTGAGCGTCCTGGCCGTGGGGGTGTTGGTCGCCGTCATCGTGTCCCGGTCCGCGATCCCAGGGGTGGAGGCGCCGGTAAGCACGCAGTCCTACGCGGGTTTGCCCCCGGGACCGGTGCACAGCAGTGATCTGGACGGGGTCCGACTGGACCTGGCGTTTCGCGGCTACCGAATGGACCAGGTGGACGCACTGCTGGGCCGGCTGCGACAGGAGCTCTCGGCGCGCGACCAGGAGATCGACCGACTTCGCGCACAGGAGGAGCACCATGGGAACCTTT
>JBASAN010000470.1:0-5314 GCA_049650625.1 Ornithinimicrobium sp. | reverse complement strand
GTGTCGTGGACCTCGTCGGATACTCCGCCGGTGGCGTCGTGGCCCGGCACTGGGTTCGTGACTACGACGGGGATGCTGTGGCTCGACGGGTGGTGACAATCGGGTCGCCGCATCACGGCACCGGGGTGTCGAGCCTGGCCACCGAGGCGGGCGGGTGCCCTCCGGCCAGTGAGCCGCTGCGGCCCGACAGGGACTTCCTGCGACGGCTCAATGCTGGAGACGAGACCCCCGCAGGCCCCCTGTGGATCACCCTGCGCACGGAGAACGACCGGACCGTGACGCCCTCGACGTCGGCTGACCTCGAGGGCGCACTCACGCTCGCCGTGCAGCAATACTGCCCGGAGGCGACGACGTCGCATGGTCAGCTCCCGTCCTCGGCGGTGGTGCTCAGCGTGCTGCCGTTGGTCCTGGACGAAGCGAAGCTGACTCCACCGGGCAGGGACCAGGTCGTCTGCGGGTGAGCCTCAGCTCGTGACGTCCTTGGTGGCGAAGTTCGCCCACGCAGCCACGGTGAACACGACGAAGTAGGCCAGTTGAAGTAGCACGCCGCGGGTCACGTCGTCCCACAGGATGGGGTCGCGGAAGAGGTCGACAAACGCCAGCCAGTACCGGGTCGGCAACCACGGTTGCAACGCCTCCGCAGCGTCCAAGCCGAGCAGCACGGTCGAGGCAACCAAGAAGCCGATGGAGCCCAAGGCGGCACCGATGGCCGAGTCGGTCAGTGTCGACAGCAGGAGCGCGAGCGCCGCCACCCCCAGCATGGACAACGTCACGTAGCCCAAGGCCAGGGCCGTCCGCTGGGCCACTTCGGCGCCGGACAGGGTGCTCCCCGACAGGGTGGTCGAGGAGAAGTTGGCCGCGCCCTGCGGCGCGGTGCCCTGCCCCAGGAACAGTTGGCCCACCACGTACCCCACGGCCGCCACGATCACGACGGTCAGCAACACGAAGACGACCACACTGACCAGCTTGGCCAGGATCAGATGTGCGCGACCCACGGGACGGACCAACAGGTAGCGCAGGGTCCCGGTCTGCGCCTCGCCTGCGATGGCCTCACCGCCGACCACGGCCACGGCAATCGGGAGGAACAGTGGAAGCACGATGCCCAGAGCTGCGAGGGGGAAGAGCGTGGCGTCGGTCAGGACCGCGGACAGGAACGGAGGTCCGGTGCCGGGCGCGGGGCCGATGTCGGTGACCGAGACCAAGATGGCCACGAAGGTCGGCAAGGCGTTGAGCATGGCGATCGCCACCCACGTCCGAGGACGTCGTAGGAGCTTGTTCAGCTCGACCCGGATCATCGCGAACCCACCGGGTGACGGCCGCCGGTGGCGTCCAACACCACATGCTCCAGCGTGCGTCGTTCAGGGCCGATCTCGCTGACCCGCACCTCAGCGCAGACCAGTCGCTCCACCAGGTCCGCAGCCGATCCTTCCGAGATGACGATGCGGTCACCATCGACCGCCGCCACCAGGTTTGTCAGCTCGCGGGTCGCTGCAGCAACGTCCGGGGTATGCAGGATCGTCCGCCCGGTGGGTCCTCGTAGCGCGTCCATCTGGTCCTGCACCACCAACCGTCCACGGTCCAGAACCCCGACGCGTGTGCACGTCTGCTCGACCTCAGCCAACAGGTGGCTGGACAGCACGACGGTGGTGCCCCGTGAGTTGAGAGCGAGCAGCAGTTCACGGATCTCATGGATCCCCTGGGGGTCCAGGCCGTTGGTCGGCTCGTCCAGCACCAGGAGGCGCGGCTGGCGCAGCAGCGCGTTGGCCAGCCCCAGACGCTGACGCATGCCGAGGGAGTAGGCGCGCACCGAGCGTCGGTCGCCGGGGTCCAGACCGACCTGCTCCAACGCTTCGCGGACGCGCACCTTGCGCCCTCGGCGCGAGGTGCCGGAGCCAGCAGCGTCGAGGAGGGAGAGGTTGGCTCGCCCCGAGAGATGGGGATAGGCCGCGGGTCCTTCCACCAGGGCCCCCACCGAGGGCAGCACCGTCCGTGCCGACCGGGGCATCGGCTGTCCCAGCACCTCGATCTGCCCGCTCGTCGCCAGGACCAAGCCGAGCAGCATACGCACGGTTGTGGTCTTGCCCGACCCGTTGGCCCCGAGGAAGCCGTAGACGTCACCCTCCCGCACGTCCAGATCGACGCCGTCGACGGCGGTCACCGAGCCGAACCGCTTCGTCAGGCTGTGCGTGCGGATCATGGGCTGCCTCGATCGACAGGCCGCAGGTCGACCAGCTCGACCGCGGCCTGCTCCACGGCGTGAGGCGTCACCGTGCCGACCAAGAGAAAGCCACTACCGCGAAACCGCTCGGGGGTGACCAGCACTGAGATGGCTCCGAGATCGACCGCGGTGCCTGCTGTGCCCGGGTCGGACGCTCCGGTCTGGCCCAGCTGCTCGCGCAGGGGTTCGGCCACGTTGCCCCGCAGCGGGAGGAACAGCAGCACCGTGGGACCGCGCCCGTAGACCCCGACGGCGCCCGTGGGAAGGTCAGGGCGATCCTCACGCAGGGGCAGCCCCGCCAGCTGTGCTGGGGCCTGGTACGGGGCGAAGGCGTTGGATTCGCTGGCCAGGTCCGGGAGCTCGTCGAAGGTGATGTCAGCGCTCGGTGGTGGGTCGAACTCCAGGGTCTGAGGCTGGGGTGGGTCGAGGTCGAGCCGCTCGTAGGTCGTGCTCAGGATGGGTCGGGAAGCCCCGGAATGCACCATCACCTCGAGGGGGATCCCGGTCGAGGCGTCGGCCCAGACGTCTACCCGGTCGATGCTGGACTGGGTGTCGGAGGGTTCCAACCGCACGCCGACAGCCGCGCGCCCCGCGATTCGCTGGGTCGGCAGGGCGCTGAGCTCCTCGGGCTGGGCTCCCTGAAGAACGCGTCGAGCGAGAGTGTCCGGCAAGGCGTCCGAGGTGTCAGGGAGCCGCACCGGGGCGGACAGGCTGACCCGCACCCGACCCGACTCGAATACCCAGCGGGTGGTGCCGGCGGGGGTGCGGAACAGGTCGGTCTCGCCGGTCGCGCGGATGCGGTCGAGACGCCAGTGCTCCTCGTCCTGCCAGAACACCCGGATCCGGTTCTCCTGGCCGAACACGGTCGTGATGGCGGTGAAGGTCTCGGCGTCCGGCACCTGCACCCCGCCGGTGGAGGTGACCAGACCGGTATGCGGAGTGCTCGCCGAGCTCATGATCGCGCGCACGGTCTCGGTAGGAGACGGGGGTCCGACCTCGACCGATCTGGCCTGACCGAGATAGGGAAGGCCGGCTACGAGCAGAGCAACGAGAGCGGCCACCCCCCAACGCCAACCCGAGATCATCCGTGCACGGTAAACGTCCAACATCGGAGGCGGCTGGCAGTGGTGCTGCAGGCGACCTGCTCGAACCTCGGTGGCCAGCCGCGGGTAGCGGGCAGCTCAGTGGGTGGGAGGCAGTTGGTTGCGGTCTTCGGGGTCGCTGGTCGTGGACTCCGCGTCGCGTATCCCGGTGACGGGACCTTGGTGGACGGAACTCTGGGGGACCCCATCCTCGACACCGTGGGGATCCGACTCCTTGGCCCCCAGGGCCTCGTCGTCCGGTTCCTCGACGGCCTTCGGGGTGCCGATCAGCCCGGAGACCCAGTGCGCCCGCGGGTCGACATCGACGAGCAGGGCGCGGGTCAGCAACGACAGGGGGACGGCGAGGACTGCTCCCAGAGGTCCGAGAATCCACGTCCAGACCACCAGGGAGAGGAAGGTGATGCTCGCAGACAACCCGACGGCATCACCCACGATCTTGGGCTGGATGACGGACTGGATCACCACGTTGATCACGCTGTAGGCAGCGATCACGGTGAGCATCAGGGCGGGGCCGCCTTCCAGGAGCCCGAGGATGGCTGGTGGCAGAAGACCCAGCACGAAGCCGATGTTGGGGATGTAGTTGGTGATGAAAGCCAACAACCCCCAGAGCACGGGGGCGGGCACACCGAGTGCCCAGAGGAGCAGCGTGTCGATGATCGCCACGATGAGGCCGAAACCGGTGGAGACGAGAAGGTACGTTTTGGTGCCCTGGGCGAACGACTCCAGCGCCTCGACGAAGGCAGGGCGCGTATTCCGGATGCGGTCGAGGTGTCGTCCGAACGAGGCAGCGTCGAAGCACACGAAGAGCACGAGGGCGGCGACGAACCCCAGGTTCGTCACCACAGAGAGCACGCTGCCCAACAGGCTGCCGATCAGCCCGGCCAGTCGGCCGAGGTCGAAACCGTCGAGCAGATTCGAAATCTGCTCGGGGTCAACCCCGAAGTCGAGAAGTCGATCCCTGACCCCCGCGAGCACGGTGCGAAGCTCGTCTTGGTATCCGGGGACCAGGGAGGCGAACCGGGCCAGCGCTACGACCGTCAGACCCGCCAACAGCAGAAGCGAGATGTAGATCGTCAGGACGGAGACGACCGTGCCCACCCACCGCGGCACTCCACGGCGCGCGAGGCCGGTGGCCAGGGGCGAGGCCGCGATGCTGAGCACCAGAGCGAGGAAGACCGGCCCGAGGATGTCGGCCACGGCCTTCAGTCCGGCCACCGTGATCACGGTGGCGGCCAGACCCACCATGATCAAGACCCCCCGCGGCAGTGCCGAGGGCGCAGCAAGCGCCGCCAACGGACCGGCAGGGGCGTTCGATGGTTGCGACATAGTGGGGCCAGATTAAACCGACACGCCTGGGCCGTGGGTGAAAATCACGGCGCGTCGGCATGCTTGCCGGGGTGCTCGACGGTTTCAGGACCGGGAGAGGACGCCGTCCAGCGTGGGCGCAAAGGCGTCGGCCAGCGCGGCGTACCCAGCGTCGTTGGGATGGAAGCTGTCGCTGGCCAGGCGTCCCCGCCAGGACGACGGGCCCGTGACGCGGAGGTCCTCCATGACGATGTGGCCGCCTGCCGCCGCCCTTTCGACGTGTCTGTTCGCCCGTTGGGCCGCCTCCGGCGGCTGGGTCAGGGTGGAGACCACGGACCCGGTGGGCACGCTGGCCAAGAGTTCCTCGTAGGCGTCAGGCAGCTGGTCACGCAAAGCCCGACCACCGAAGAGGTCGTTCGAGCCGACCATCACACTGCACAGATCCCCGGGACGCGGCGTCAGGGCGTGCAGGATCGGCATCTGCTGGTCCACGACGTCGCGGACCCGCGCTCCGGTGGCGGACAGGTTGATGATCGACAGCTCACGGCCCTCATCCGCCAAGCGTCGACCGACCAGTCCAACCCAGCCGGCGTCGAAGGCGGAGGCACCGATCCCCTGCGACAGGGAGTCGCCCAGGACGAACCACCGACGCCCGGGTCGCTGCAATGTCTGAAGGTTGTGGGCCCGC
>JBASAN010000469.1:0-3205 GCA_049650625.1 Ornithinimicrobium sp. | reverse complement strand
ATGCCGTCAGTCGCTGAGGCGGCACCAGGTGGAAGGGGTAGTGGTGGGTGCGGGACCGAATCGTCGACAGCACCTTCTCCGGCTCCGTGGTCGCGAAGATGAACTTCACGTGCTCCGGGGGCTCCTCCACCACCTTCAGCAGGGCGTTGAAGCCATGCGGGGTGACCATGTGGGCCTCGTCGATGATGTAGACCTTGTAGCGCGCCTGAGCCGGGCCGAAGGCAGCTCGCTCGCGGAGCTCTCTGGCATCATCCACCCCGCCGTGACTGGCCGCGTCGATCTCGACGACGTCGATCGTGCCGCTGCCGCCACGGGCCAGCGCGACGCAGGAGTCGCAGACACCGCACGGCTGGTCGGTGGGTCCCTGCTCACAGTTCAGGCAGCGTGCCAGGATCCGGGCGCTGGTGGTTTTGCCACAGCCTCGGGGACCGCTGAAGAGATAGGCGTGGTTGACGCGCTCGCTGCGCAGCGCCTGCATCAACGGCTCGGTCACGTGCTCCTGGCCGATCACGTCGGCGAAGGTCTCCGGGCGGTAGCGGCGATACAGGGCGGTGCTCACACAACGACCCTAGCCCGACGCACTGACGCCGGAGTCCGATCGTCCCCAGCCTGAGTCGGCCGGGGGCTCAGGCCGGCCGCAGCACCACCATCCGGTGCGCGGCTCGGGTGAGGACGACATACAACACACGGGCACCTCCCGGGGACTCCCGGACGATCTCGTCGGGGTCGAGCACGACGGTGGCGTCGTACTCCAGACCCTTCGAGCCCAGCGGATCCACGACCACGACGCGCGCCGGAAGCGCTGCCGAGACCTGCTCGGCCACTGACTGCCACCGCCCGGGGGTGATCACGGCGACGGCGCCGTCCACCTGCTGCAGGGCTTCGGTCAGTGCTGCCCGGAGCTCGTCGGCGACCTCTTCCCTGGCAACCGTGCGATCGGCGGGGTGATGGCCCGTCTCTCGCACGGCGTTCGGGATATCGGCGTCCGGCACGTGCTCCCGGATCATCGCCTCGGCGACCTCGAAGATCTCTCGTGCGTTGCGGTAGTTGGTGTCCATATGGAAGGAACGTCGCGGCGCGCGCCCGAAGGCGTCCTCCCGGGCCCGGGCGGACTCCTCCAGATCGGCCCAGGATGCCTGGGCGTTGTCACCGACGACGGTCCATGAGGCCCACCGACCGCGCCGTGAGAGCATCCTCCACTGCATCGGTGAGACGTCCTGCGCCTCGTCGACCAGCACGTGGGCGAACTCATCGGCGGGGGTCAGCGAGCCGGACATCAGCCGGCGCAGCGGGTCGCGGGACACCCGGGGGTAGGCGGTGCCGCTGCCACTGCCCGAGTCATCGACGTCACGTGAACGGTCGATCCGCTGGGCCGACACGCTGTGCTGTGAGACGTCCTCGAGCTCTTCGATCTCGTAGAACTCCCGCTCCACCGGGGTGGCGTCCACGACGGGACCCAACTTCTCCGCGACGTCGTCGATCAAGGCGACGTCGGCGACGCTCCACGTGCCGCTCGACTCGGCCAGACGCATCGACTCGGCCACGGCAGCCACCTCGGCCTGACTCAGCTCGCCGCCACCAACCCGAGCAGCCACGTCCTCGTCGGCCAGCCAGCGCAACGCCTCCCGAGCGTCCACCGGGCGCCACCAGGCGGCGGCGAAGGCCTCCACGTCCCGGCTGTCCGCGAACTTGTCCAAGAACGCCCCCCGGTCCAGCTCGGGGCTGCCTACCTGAGCCCAGGCCAGCTCGCCGAGAGCGGTCACCGCGGCCTCGTAGGCGGTGTTGCGATGGTGCCGCCGCAGCACCTGTCGCCGGGCTCGCTCCAGCAACGGCGCGTCGAGGCGGACAGCCTGGCCGGCCACGAAACAGCGCAGCTGCAGCGGGCCGTCAGGGATCGGCTCACGGCTCAGCCGGGTCATCACCGACCGCATACGCAGAGACCCCTTGATGGCAGCGACCTCGGGAGGGTCCACCCGTGCTGCGGTGATACCGCCAACCACGTCACCGAGAGAGCGCAACGTCACGCTGTCCTCACCCAGGGACGGCAGGACCCGTTCGATGTAGGCCGTGTAGCCGGACGATGGTCCCACGACGAGCACCCCGCCGGCCTCGAACCGGCGACGGTCGGCATACAGGAGGTATGCGGCGCGATGCAGGGCGACGACCGTCTTGCCGGTGCCCGGCCCACCGGTGATCTCGGTGACTCCACGCGCGGGGGCGCGAATGGCTTCGTCCTGGTGCTGTTGGATCGTGGCCACGATGTCGCGCATGCGCTCACCACGGCTGCGTGACAGAGCGGCGATCAACGCGCCGTCTCCGACGACCACGATGTCCTCCGGGGCATCGGCCACCATCAGGTCGTCCTCGACCCCGACCACGTCGACTCCCCGACAGCGCAGCACCCGTCGTCGGATGACGTTGTGCGGCTGCACCGGAGTGGCCCGGTAGAACGGGGCAGCGGCAGGAGCACGCCAGTCGATGACCAACGGTTCATAGTCGTCGTCACGCACCCCGAGGCGCCCCACGTACCGGATCTCCCGTGAGGCCACGGACTCCTCGGCTACTCCCAGGTCCAGACGACCGAAGACCAACCCCTCGTGCTGGTCCTGCAGGGTGGTCCGGCGCTTGTTGGCCGCGAAGACCAGCGCGTCCCGCTCGAACAGGCCGGTCATCTCCTCTTCGCGCGGCTCGCCCGTGCCTGCCCGTTCGGTGCGACCGCGAGCCAGGCCCTCGGCGTGCAACAACTCGACGCGAACACCGGCTTTGGCCAGCTCGCGGTACACCAGGTCGACGTGCTGTTGCTCACCGGCGATCTCCGACGCGACGACGTCGCGCGCTTGTGCGCTCACCGCATTCAATCCTTCCCGCATTTGCGTGGCTCCGGTCACGGATCGCTGTGTCAACTCGCCGAGCCACAAAGGCTCCATGCTACCGACACCGCTCACAACGGCGACATCGAGCATCTTTCGCGCTTCGCGCGTCGCGGTCTCCGGGCGTATCCGTCTGTTCACAGGTGGCGTTCAGATCTCACCGGGACTTGGCTATCCGTGCTGGACGTGGCACAGTACTAGGGCTGGTGCTTGCACCGGTATGGGGATTGTGCGAGTTATCCGGTGGCGTCCCCCCACTTCACCGGAAGACCCTGCCCCATGTGTGGCTCTCCTGGGAGAATGCCCCCCCTGCCTTCCAGGAGAGCCACACCCTT
>JBASAN010000468.1:0-8482 GCA_049650625.1 Ornithinimicrobium sp. | reverse complement strand
CCACAAAGCAGCGCACGATCGGGTCTTCATCAACACGGCGACGCGCAACGCCATGTTCGACCGGATCGCGGCTAGCCTGACTCCATCGGGACATCGCACCGGATCGCAACGATTCCGAAGGGGACCTTCATGAGCACCTCCATTTCTGCCTACCGCGCTATGCCCGCAGCACGCAGCCGCGCCGGGGCGGCCTGTCTGGCTCTCGTGCTGGCCCTGTCCGCCTGCACCGGGGACTCCGAGGGTGACGGCTCGGGCCAGGGCTCGGAAGGGTCCGAGGGCTCGGAGTCCACGACGGCCACCGTCAACGAGCTCACCGAGCCTGTCAGCGTGGTCGGTGAGGAGGGGCAGAGCGAGGCCGCCCTGTCGGTCCAGGTCAGCCAGGCGCTCTTCGACACTGCGCCCGCTGTGGTCGTGGCCCAGTCCGGTGACGCCGAAGGGATCAGCCGGGGCACCGAGGCGGCCGCCTCACTCGGCGTGCCGCTGTTGCTGCTGGAGGGGCCGCAGGGGGGCGGCGACAGCTCCGCTTCGACGCAGGGCTCCGACGGCGGGGAGGCCAGCGCCGCGCCGTCGGACGCAGCGGAGTCCCCCGGCACCGCGCAGATCGACGAGATCGACCGGCTCGGGGCCACCACCGTGCTGGCGGTAGGCGCCGAGACCGAGCAAGTCATCGCAGACGTTACCGATGTCGACGTGGTGACAGATGTCGACGACGTCGGGGACGTCGTGCCGGCCGCGGGGCTCGACTCGCTTGTCGTCCTGCTGGGTGGGGACGACAGCGCCGGTGCCCAAGCTGCCGATGCCACCGCCCAGGCCGCCGGCGCTACGGTCGTGACCGTGTCGGAGTCGGACCTGGCTCGTGACTCCGAAGCCCTCAGCGCCCTGGCGCAGGACCAACCCGAGCAGGTCGTTGCGGTCGGCGCCGACTTCGGCTCTGCCGACACCCTCACCCGAGACGTCGCCGTGGCCCAGACCGGCGAGCAGCTGCCCGGCGGAGGACTCGAGCTCTTCCCCGATCGGCGTCTGGTCGCGCTCTACGGCACCCCGGGCACCCCGGGCCTCGGGGTCCTCGGTGAGCAGGATGCCGATGCCAGCATCGTCCGCGCTCAGGAGCTGGCGGCTGAGTTCGAGCCCTTCAGCGACGTGCAGACCGTCCCGGCCTTCGAGATCATCGCCACCGTCGCGCAAGGCGACGCCGGCCCCGACGGTGACTACTCCGGTGAGCTCGGCGTCGAGTCGCTGCGACCCTGGGTGGAAAAGGCCGGTGAGGAGGGGGTCTACGTGGTGCTGGATCTCCAGCCGGGTCGAGCCAACTTCCTGGACCAGGCCAAGATCTATGAGGACCTCCTGCGGATGCCACACGTCGGGTTGGCGCTGGATCCCGAATGGCGGCTCACCCCCACCCAGAAGCCCCTGGGCCAGATCGGCCGGGTCGAGGCCGAGGAGGTCAACTCGGTGGTCGAGTGGCTGGCCGACCTGACGGCGCAGGAGGACCTGCCGCAGAAGCTGTTGGTGCTGCACCAGTTCAGGCTCTCGATGCTGCAGGACCAGGACCAGATCGACCGGAGCCGCGACGAGATCGAGATCCTGATCCACATGGACGGCCAGGGACCCACCGGCGACAAGGACTCCACCTGGGGAGCCGTGGTGGGCGCTGCCGCGCCGGGGACGCCGCTGGGATGGAAGAACTTCTACGACGAGGACGTGCCGCTGCTGACCCCCGAGCAGACGATGACCCGTGAGCCGACCCCATTCATGATCAGCTACCAGTGACCGTGGGCGGCTAGCTCGTCAGGCCCCCGACGACACGCCGCTCAGCCCTCGGCGGGCTTCGACGGCTTGGAAGACTCGGCGGGCTGCGAGGGCTCTTCGGTCGGGCCCGACACCAGGGTCTCGCGGGCTATCAGCCATGGCCCCACCGCGAGCAGGCTGACCAGGCCGGTCAGCGCGAAGGCCCACCCGAAGCCGAGGGCGTCGGCCACCAGACCGATCAGGATGGGGCCGATGATCGCGCCCGAGTCCTGCGCCATCTGGAAGGTCGCCAGCACCGAGCCACCGCTACGGTCGGACCCGATGAGGTCCGCCACGGTCGCCTGCTGCCCCGGGTTGACCAGACCGGCACCCAACCCGCTCACTGCGGACAGGATCAGCAGCACCAGCAGGTCTCCGCTCAGCCCGATCAGACCCAGACCCAACGCGGTGGTGACGAGACCGGCGATGACCAGTGGGCGTCGACCGACCTGGTCGGCCATCCGCCCGGCGACCTGGAGCGTGGCGGCCGTTCCCACCGCGGCCACGGCGAGCGCCAGCCCCGCCACCCAGGTCTCGTCGTGCACGGCCACCGCGAACTGCGGCAGGACCGCCACGCGCACCCCGAAGTTGGACCACCCGTTGGCGAAGCCCGAGGCCAGAGCGGCACGGTAGGCCGACTGCCCCAGCGCCTCCTTCAACAGCATGGGCGGCCCCACGGCCTTGCCGGGGTCGGGACGTAGTGACGCCCCAGACAGACGAAGCCCGACCGTCGCCGCGGCGATGACCAGCGCGACGGCATACACGATGAACGGGACCCGCAGGCCGAACGAGGCCAAGGCTCCCCCGGCCACCGGCCCGACCATGCCCCCGATCAGGAAGGCGCTGGCGTAGGCCGAGGAGACCCGTCCACGGATGGTCGGCGGCGCCAACCGCACCAACAGTGCCATGGCCGACACTGTGAACATCGTCGAGCCGATGCCACCCAAGCCGCGGAACAGCAGCAGCTGCCAGTACGACTGGGCGAAGGCGGTGGCCAGCGACGATATCGCCACGATGAGCAGACCCGACAGGTAGATGGGTCGCTCGCCGAGCCGCGAGACCAGCGCGCCGCCCACCGGGGCGAACAGCAACCGGAAGAACGCGAACGCGGAGACCACGACGGACGCGGCGGCGACGCCAACGTCGAAACTGCGGGCGTATGCCGGCAGCACCGGGGCGACGAGCCCGAAGCCGATCGCGATGACGAAGGCCGCCGCGATGAGCACCCGGATCTCGGAAGGGATAGGCGTGGCCTCGGACGGACGCGATCTCAGGCTCACCACGTGTCTACGAACGTCGCAGGTCCAGCCGATATGCCCACAAGGGGAAGTCCGGCACCGGCATCCAGTCGAGCTCAGGGATACGCGTGAAGCCGAGGCGTTCGTAGATCCGTCGGGCGGCCACCATGCGCGGCGACGTGCAGATGACCAGGCCGGCCAGGCCATCGGCCCGGGCTAGGGCCACACACTCGCGGACCAACAGCTCCCCGATCCCCTGCCCGCGACCTGCGGTGGCGACCCCGAGCATCCGGAACTCGCCCTCGTCGGCGCGCGCGACCTCGCGGTGGGAGGACTGCAGCGAGCACCACGTGACGGCACCGACCACGGTGCCCTCGTGGTCGACGGCCACCAGGACGGTGGAGTCGCGGGCACGGCCGGTGGCGTCCCGGATGGCGTGGAGGTAGTCGTCCTCGGCGGTCAGCAACCCGTCGTCGAGGTAGGCCTGTGCCACCAGCGGGCCCACGTCCGCCAGCTCCGCCGTCGTCGCCGGGCGCACCACCACCGTCATGGGGCACACCGTATGCCCGACGCATCGTCTCGCCTCACACAGCCCTCGCGTCGGCCCCGGCTAGCTCTAGCGATGGACCCAACGGCCCCGGGCCATGACCTTCAGCACCGAGTGGTGGGGGCTCAGCACGACGAGATCCGCACGTTGGTCCGGAGCCACCGTCCCGACGCCGGTCAGCCCGAGGGCGGCCACCGGGGTGGCCGCAGTGACCCGGCTCGCGCCGATCAGCGGCTCCGGCCCCTCGGCCAAGGCCCCCACCGCTGCGGCGAAGAGGTCCGCGGCGTTCACAGTGCTGCCGGCGATGGCGCCGCTCGGCAGCCTGGCCACCCCGTCGCTGACGACGGCGTCCAGCGTCCCCAGGGCATACCGACCATCGGACATCCCGGCGGCGGACATGGCGTCGGTCACCAGCGCCACCCGGTCGGTGCCGGCGGTGGCCAGGACCCGAGCCAGGAGGGCCGGATGCAGGTGTATGCCGTCGGCGACCAACTCGAGTGTCACCCGGGGGTCCTCCAGCAGCGCGAGGACGGGTCCGGGCTCACGATGGTGCATCGGTGGCATCGCGTTGAACAAGTGGGTCGCCACCCGGGCACCGGCCTGGATCGCCATTCGGGTGGTCTCGTAGTCCGCTTCGGTGTGGCCCACCGCGACCGTGACGCCTTCTTCCGTGAGCTGTCTCACCGCATCGAGGCCACCGGTCCGCTCGGGGGCGAGCGTGACCATGCGGACCGCACCGCGCCCGGCTCGGAGCAGCCGAGCGATCTCGGCTGGGTCGGGGTCACGCAGCGCGTGGGCGTCGTGGGCGCCGCGCTTGCCCGGGGCCAGCCACGGGCCCTCCAGATGGACGCCGGCCAGCAGTCCCTCCTGCACCAGATCGGCCAGAATGTCGACTTGTCGCAGGAGCGCCTCCGGCTCGGCGCTGACCAGGCTGGCCATCAGGGTCGTCGTCCCGTGATGGCGGTGGAAGCGGACGACCTCCACGGCCTCATCGGCCTTCCCGGTTGTGAACGATGCACCGCCACCACCGTGGGCATGGATGTCGACGAACCCGGCCGTGACGGTGCCGACGGGCAGCTCGGTGTCGGCCGTCCGCGTGGGGCGCCCGGATCCGACGGCAAGGATCCGCTCACCGGCCACCTCCACCCACCCCGGTCGCAGCACCCCGTCCGGGGTGACCACCTCGGCCGCCGGGATCAGGTGAGCCCGAGCTCGCGGTGGCGGTGGCGGTGGCGGTGAAGCACCTTCGGCGTGGGCGGTCACAGAGTCTCCCTGACGCCCGCCGCATCCGCGGCGCCGACCGTCATGCTCGATGAGGCCGCGCCACCTCGAGGAGCGCTTCCAGTACGCCGAAGTAGCTGCGACCGGTGGCGCGGGTCATCCCGATCTCGCAGGTGCGATTGGTCGAGACGTAGGCATCGGCATCGAGGCGCCGCACCTCTTCCGCTTCCCTCCGGGTGGCTGACTCGGTCAGCTCCGGGTGCAGCAACCCGCGATCTCCCGCGAAGGCACAACAGCCCCAGGACGCCGGCACCATCACCTCGACGGCGACCGCCCGAGCCACCTGCAGCAACGCCTCGGTGGTGCCGGCGCGCTGCCCGGAGCAGGTCGGATGGACCACGAGGGAGGTCTTCTTCTCGGGAATCTCCACGGCCGACAGGACCCGGTCGGCGACGAAGGAGACGGCGTCGACGACCTGCAGGTCAGGCGCCCGGTCGGCCAACATCTCCCCCAGGCCCTCGGCGCACGATGACGCCTCGACCACGATGGGCAGCCGGCCGTGGTCGCTCGCTTCCCGCAGGGCGGGCACCACCTTGGCCGCCATGATGTCGTATCCCTTGGTCAGCCCCTTCGACTTCCACGGGGTGCCACAACAGAGTCCGGCCAGCGCAGCGGGGGTGCGCAGCCTCTGCCCCGACATCTGGCACAGCCGCTGGAAGGCCGCCGCGGCTCCCGGACGACTCGTCCTGTCTATGCCATGGCCATCGGACTCGGCACGGCTCTCAGAGCCTGCTGCGGCTTCAGGCCCGAACATCGTGCCGATGCAGGCACTGAAGAGCACCGCATCCGCCGCGTCGTCGACGACCCTCGGTCGGGACCGGCCTCCACGGGGCAGACGGTCGTCATACAGGGGCACGACGTCGGTGCCCACCACCGCACGTCCCAGAACGGTCGCACCCCGCGGCAGTGACGGGGGCATCGCGTCCGCAAGAGTCAGACCGAGGCCTCCCGCCGTCGTGACCCCGCGCCAACCGTGTGCGGCGACTGCCCAGAGCGAGTCCTGCACCCGGCCCGCGCTCTCGCGGCGCAGCCTGCGGACCAAGTCGCCGGTGTTGATCAAGACCGGGCAGGCGGTGGCACACATGCCATCGACCGCGCAGGTCTGCACCCCCTCGTACTCGTAGTCCCGCTCGAGCTCGCGGGCCAGCGCCTCGTCACCCCGGCCGCGGGCGGCGACGATGTCGCGGCGCAGCACGATCCGCTGCCGCGGGGTGAGCGTCAGGTCGCGCGAGGGGCACACGGGCTCACAGAAGCCGCACTCCACGCAGCGGTCGACCTCTTCCTCCACCGGATGGTTCGGCTTGAGGTGCAGCAGGTATGACGAGGGGTCCTCGGACAGCACGTTGCCGGGGTTGAGCAGGCCTTGGGGATCGATCGTCGACTTGATCTGCCGCATCACGTCGTACAGCTCATCGCCGTACTGACGCCGCACGAAGGGCGCCATGATCCGCCCCGTCCCGTGCTCGGCCTTGAGCGATCCACCGTTGCCCAGCACGAGGTCGACCATGTCGTGGGTGAACGCCTCGTAGCGGCGCAGCGACGGCGGGTCGTCGAACCGCTCGTGAAGCAGGAAGTGGACGTTGCCGTCCCTGGCGTGACCGAAGATCACGCTGTCCCGATAGTCGTGGCGTTCGAACAGGTCCGTCAGGGAGGCACACGTGGCGCCCAGCAGATCGGCACGCACGCTGACGTCTTCGAGCAGCGCGTTGGTGCCGGCCGGACGAGCGCTGGCAACGGCGCTGTACAGGCCCTTGCGCACCCGCCACAGCCGCGCCTGCTCGGAGCTGTGGGAGGTCAGCTCGAAGTCCGAGACCGGCAAGGACGCCAAGACCGATCCCGCCTGGGCGCTCGTGTCGGCCAACGCTTCGGCCGACATCGCGTGGTACTCGACCAGTAGGGCAGCGTGACGCTCCACGCGCAGGTCGCTGATCTGGCGGGGACAGTCCGGGTCCGACTGGGAGACTCGCAGCGACGCCGCGTCGAGCAGCTCGGCGGTGGCCGTGCCGGTCTCGATGAGCTGGGGCACAGCAGCGGTGGCCGCCTTGAGATCGTCGAAGACGAGAAGGCCCGTGCTGGCGTGGGTCGGGACGTCGACAGTCCGCAGCACCGCCTCGGCCACGAAGCCCAACGTGCCCTCGCTGCCGATCATCAGGTGGGCCAGGATGTCGACCGGGTCCTCGAAGTCCACGAGAGCGTTGATGCCGTAGCCCATGGTGTTCTTCATGGAGAACAGGCGCTCGATGATGGCTGTCGACTCGGGGTTGCCCAGCACCCGGGAGCGCAGTCGGGCCAGGCCGTGCCAGATCTCGGGCTCCACCGTCCGCAGGTGATGGGAGGCCTGCGGGTCGCCGGTGTCGATGATGGTGCCGCTCGGCAGCACGATGACCATCGACTCCGTGGTGGCGTAGCTGTTGCGCTCGGTGCCGCACTGCATACCGCTGGAGTTGTTGGCGATGACCCCTCCCATCGTGCAGGCACCCTCGCTGGCCGGGTCCGGCCCCACCTTGGTGCCGAACGGGGCCAGTCGGGCGTTGACCGCGCGGACGGTTGCGCCCGGTCGGACGCGCACCCGTCGTCCACCGTCGAGCACCTCGACGCCTTCGAAGTGCCGCCGGACGTCGACCAACACCGCGTCGCTGACGGACTGACCCGAAAGGCTGGTACCCCCCGCGCGGAAGGTGAGGGGGGCCGACACGGCAGCACAGGCCCGCAACACCGACGCGACCTGCTCGGTGGACGTCGGACGCACCACGAGCTCGGGAACGAGCAGGTAGTGGGACGCATCGTGAGCGAGGGCGTAGCGGTCGAGGGAGCGAGTGCTCACGGCGGCCTCGCCCACGTGCCGGCCGAGGTCCTGCGCCAGGGCGGACCAGGACGGGTGGGCACGGGTGGACGACTCAGCCATTCCAGGAGTCTAGGAAGAACCCGACGACCGGGCCCTTCGGCCCTGTCCTACGACAAGCTGTCGTCATACGGTGGACGCGCTACCCAAGACCACCTCGCTGCTACCGCCCCACCCTTGAGGAGCCGACCGTGTCCGATCTATCTGAGCGCGACTGTTGGGAGCTGCTCGCCAAGGCTCGATACGGGCGGTTGGCCTATCACCTGGCTGCGGAGGTGCACATCGTCCCGATCAACTACCTCACCTTGACCGCGACCCGACAACTGATCTTCCGCACCGCCGAGGGCAGCAAGCTGCTCGGGGTGGTGATGGACCGGGACGTGGCCTTCGAGATCGACGATGTCGTGGGCGAGGTGGCCTGGTCCGTGGTGGCCCGCGGTCGCGCCACGCTGCTGGAGGGCGAGGCAGCTCGCGCGACGAACGACCTCCCGCTGACCACCTGGGTCGGCGAGGCCAAACACCATGTGGTCAGCGTGGACGTGAGCGAGGTCACCGGACGCCGATACGACCTGACCCGAGCCGACCTCAGCTCGCACTGAGCACCCCATCCGGCGCTTTCCCTGGGGGCTACGGCGCTGCGTCAGACAGGGAGTGGTCCTGGGCGAACTCCCTGACCGCCCCCAACGCCGCAGGCACCGCTCGGTAGTAGACCCAGGATCCGCGCCGCTCACCCACGATCAGGCCGGCCTCGCGCAGCTTGCGCAGGTGATGGGACACCGTGGGTTG
>JBASAN010000467.1:0-4210 GCA_049650625.1 Ornithinimicrobium sp. | reverse complement strand
ACCTCGAGGAGGATCCGGCTACGACCGCGTCGATCAACCGCATCGACGACGCGGCCGGAGTCGGCTCCCTGCTGATCGCGCCGCTGATCAACGTGCCCGCCACGACGCACCAGGGTGACGTCGGCTGGACTGCCCTGACGGCTCCGGTCACGAGCAGGTGTGGACCCGTCGTGCCTCGGGAGGACCCGTGGGTCACGTGATGCAGGTCGACCTGTCCCCCAGAGCCGCGACGTCGCGTCCTGGACGCTCGGGGAGCTGCTCGAGGCCGGTCGATCCCAGCTGTCTCGACAGCAGGGCTCTCCGGGCGTCGGAGAGGTGTGGGAGCGCCGCCGGTGGTGAGGGGGATGGTGGCCGCTCGGGTGTCTGGGGCCCGGACCGGGGGAGAGGATGCAAGCCCACGCTGGTCCTCGGCACCGCTGTCGGCAACGTCCGCGCGACTGTCGCCTGTCGTGTGCGGGTGGTCGGTTCCGGGCCGCGGGCGTCCTCGTCGCGACGCTCAGCGCTCGTCGACCATCATGTCGATGCTGTAGTCGGAGGCGGGGTAGCAGTGGTCGCCGAACTCGACGGCCCTGCCGTCGGCGTCGAAGGCCATCCGGGTCATCGTGAGGACCGGTCGGGCGCCACGGATGTCGAGCTCGCGACGCTCGGACGCGGTGGGCATTCGTGCACCGATGCTCTGCCGGGCCACCACGGGCCGCAGGCCCCGTGCGCGGAGGGCGGCGTAGAGGCCCGTGGACTCGAGCTCCTCGCGCGTGAGGTCGGAGTCCGCGGGGAGCCAGTTGCGCATCAGGGCGAGCGGCACGCCGTCGGCGCACCGCAGGCGCGTGACGGCGAGGAGCTCGGCGTCACGGGGCAGGTCGAGCCCGGCCGCCGCGCGTTCGTCCTGCTCGCGCCCGAACGACAGGACCACCGTCGTCGGAGCGCGGCCCTCGCGCTCGAGGTCGTCGAAGAGGCTGGTGAGCGCGACACGGCGATGCACCTTGCGATTCGCGACGGTGGTGCCCAGCCCGCGGCGGCGCACCAGCAGGCCCTGGTCCACGAGCTCCTGGATCGCTCGCCGCACGGTCGGGCGTGACAGACCCAGCCGCTCGGCCACGGCGACCTCGTTCTCGAAGGGGTCCCCCGGCTGCAGGGTGCCGTCGGTCACCGCGGCGATGAGCTGCTCGGCGAGCTGGTGGTAGAGCGGAACGGGCGAGCCGCGGTCGATCGAGACCGGTACCTGGAGGGCCGTCATGGCGTCACTGTACGCGCAGCGCGTCAGAAAATGCTCAAGTAAGAATGTCCTAACATCCTATTGACGCAATGCCTGACCCCGGTCAGGATGGATCACGTGACCCGGCCGACACGGCATCGTCACATCGCGGACATCGACGCCGAACGAGGAGAAGGTCAATGCGCATCGGACTGGCAGGCGCCGGACGGATCGGGGCGTTCCACGCCTCCACCCTGGCCGCCCTCGACGGGGTGGAGGAGGTCGTGGTCACCGATGCGGTGCCCGACTCGGCCCGACGGTTGGCCGACGAGCGGGGGTACCGCGCCGTCGCCGAGCTCGACGATCTCCTCGGCCAGGTCGACGCCCTCGTCGTCACGTCCTCGACCGCGAGCCACGCCACGATCGTGACCGCGGCCGTCGAGGCGGGCGTCCCCACGTTCTGCGAGAAACCGGTCGCCCTGACCGTCGCCGAGACCGAGCGGGTCGCCGAGCTCGTGGAGGCGCGGTCCGCCGTCGTGCAGGTGGGCTTCCAGCGACGCTTCGACGCCGGGTACCGCGCCGCCCGCGAGGCCGTGCGCAGCGGCGAGCTGGGGTTCGTGCACTCGGTGCGGGCGACCACCCACGACCAGTCCCCGCCGCCGGCGCAGTACCTCCCGACCAGCGGCGGGCTCTTCCGTGACTGCAGCGTGCACGACATCGACATCATCCGATTCGTGACCGGTCGCGAGGTGCGCTCGGTGATGGCGGTCGGGGCGAACAAGGGCGAGGACTTCTTCACCGGGGCCGGCGACGTGGACACCGCCGCGGCCGTCCTGGTCCTCGACGACGACACCCTCGTCTCGCTCAGCGCGACCCGCTACAACGGGGCGGGGCACGACGTGCGGATGGAGGTCGCCGGCTCCCTCGGCGCTGTCGGCGTCGGGTACGACCACTCCCTGGCGCTTCGGTCGCTCGAGGCGGACGTCGACTACCCCCGGGGGCCGCAGCACCAGTCGTTCATGGAGCGGTTCCTGCCGGCGTACCGGGCCGAGCTCGCGGAGTTCACCCGCGTCGCCGCAGGCGAGGCCCCCAGCCCGTGCACGGTGCACGACGCGCTGCAGGCCTTCCGGGTCACCGAGGCCTGCGAGGTCTCGCGGGCCGAGCGCCGTCCGGTCGAGGTCAGCGAGATCGGCGGCCGGGTCGCGGCGGGTGCAGCATGAGCGCCCCGGTGGACCTGCTGGCGGTCGGCCGTACCGGCGTCGACGTCTACCCGCTCCAGCACGGGGTCGGGCTCGAGGACGTGAGCACGTTCCAGAAGTTCCTCGGTGGCAGCGCCACGAACGTGGCGGTCGCCGCTGCCCGGCACGGGCGCCACGCGGCGCTGGTCACCCGCACCGCGGACGACCCCTTCGGACGCTACGTGCGCGGAGAGGCCGAGCGGCTCGGGGTGGACCCCACCTACATCGTCGCGGCGGCCGGTGGACCGCCCACGCCGGTGACCTTCTGCGAGGTCTTCCCGCCGGACGACTTCCCGCTCTACTTCTACCGCTACCCCACCGCCCCCGACCTGCAGCTGACCACGGACGACCTCCCCGTCGAGGTCGTCCGCGCGGCCCGGGTGCTGTGGCTCACCGTGACGGGGTTCTCCCAGCAGCCCTCCCGCGAGACCCACCACCGCGCCCTCGAGGTGCGCGGGCGCCGGCGACACACCGTCCTCGACCTCGACTACCGCCCGATGTTCTGGGAGGACCCGGCCGAGGCGTCGGCCCAGGTCGGCGCGGCCCTGGAGCAGGTGACGGTCGCTGTCGGCAACCGGGAGGAGTGCGAGGTGGCCGTCGGCGAGACCGACCCGCAGCGGGCTGCCGACGCGTTGCTCGAGCGCGGTCTGGAGCTCGCGGTGGTCAAGCAGGGGCCGCGGGGGGTCCTCGCTGTGACCAGGGACGAGCGCGTCGAGGTCCCCCCCTTCCCGGTCGACGTCGTCAACGGCCTCGGTGCGGGCGACGCGTTCGGTGGCGCGCTCGTGCACGGTCTCCTCGAGGGCTGGGACCTGCGCCGACTGCTGTCGTTCGCCAACGTGGCCGGGGCCCTCGTCGCCTCCCGACTCGAGTGCTCCACCGCCATGCCCGACACCGCCGAGGTCGAGGCCGCCCTCGGCTCGCGCCCCTACGAGAGGACCGCACCATGATCGACCTCACCGAGACCCGAGCGCGTCAGCCCGGCCGCATCGCCGAGGGATGGCGCGACCGCAGGAAGCGGGAGCTGCTGGGGCCTGACGGCCGGATGCTGCTCGTGGCCGCCGACCACCCGGCTCGCGGTGCGCTCGGCGTGCGTACCGACCCGATGGCGATGGCCGGCCGCGCCGACCTGCTCGAGCGCCTCCACGTGGCCCTCGAGCGCCCGGGCGTCGACGGCGTGCTGGGCACTCCCGACATCCTCGACGACCTGCTGCTCATGGGGGCGCTGGAGAGCAAGGTGGTCATCGGCTCGATGAACCGTGGCGGCCTGCAGGGCGCGTCGTTCGAGCTCGACGACCGGTTCACCGGCTACTCCGCGGCCGAGATCGCGCGGCGCGGTCTGGACGGCGGCAAGATGCTGACCCGGATCTGCCTGGACGACCCGGGCACCGTGAGCACCCTGGAGGCCTCGGCCCGAGCGGTGACCGAGCTCGCCGAGCATCGGATGATGGCCATGGTCGAGCCGTTCCTGTCCGTGCGGGTCGGTGGCAGGGTCAAGAACCTGCTCGACCCCGACAGCACGATCAAGTCGATCCACATCGCCGCGGGCCTGGGCGCGTCGAGCGCCTACACCTGGATGAAGCTGCCGGTGGTCGACGACCTCCCGCGCGTGATGGAGGCGACCACCTTGCCGACCCTGCTGCTGGGTGGCGACCCCCAGGGCGACCCCGAGGACACCTACGCCTCCTGGGGCAAGGCCCTCGAGCTGCCGGCGGTGCGCGGACTCGTCGTCGGCCGCGCGCTGCTCTACCCGCCCGACGGCGACGTCGCGGCCGCCGTCGAC
>JBASAN010000466.1:0-4526 GCA_049650625.1 Ornithinimicrobium sp. | reverse complement strand
GTCCGGGTTGGTCGAGCAGCATAGCCTCGGAGTTGTGCTCAGCGATTTCTCGGCCCAGAGCCTTGCTATGGCACTCGACAGCCTCAGCGACGATGACGTCACGGCGTTCAAGGCGGCCAGTGACGCGGTCGCCTTGGAGCTCAGCGCTGAGCGTCAGATCCAAGGCTGGGCGCAGGCCATCGCGGCCATCGCCGGCGATGCTCAGGGCCACTAGCTGTCGGGATCGACCCGTTGAGACATGATCTGGTCCGGACTGTGCGGTCGAGATCTCGTGGGACAGACTGAGGGGCATGCCGAGCCGAATCGCTGTCATCGCCATCGACGCCGTGAACCCCCGAGCCATCGCCGACTTCTGGTGCGCCGTGCTCGGGTGGCAGGTCGTCGACGAGGACGACGACATCATCAGCATCGGCCCCGACGACGGTCGATGGCCGACGATCGACGTGCTTGCGGTGCCCGAGGTCAAGCACAGCAAGAATCGACTGCACCTGGACCTTCGCGCCGACGGGACGTCGACCACGGAGGAGCTGCAGCGCCTTCGGAGTCTGGGCGCCCGACCGGTCGACGTCGGTCAGGGCCCGGAGGTGAGCTGGGTGGTCCTGGCGGATCCGGAGGGCAACGAGTTCTGCCTGCTGTATCGCACGGTGCAGGACGTGTCGCTCAACGGGTGAGCGCGTCCAGCACCGCGGATGCTGCCTGGCCGGCGCCGTAGGGTGCCTCGTCGGTCTCCTCAGGTCGAGGACGTGCGGCAGCCACCGCAAGATCGGGACCCGGCTCGACCAGCACGTTCCAGCCCAGCTGCACGGTCTCGACCCATTCGGTCTCGGTGCGGACCGTGGTGCACGGCACGCGCAGGACGAACGCCTCCTTCTGCAGGCCGCCGGAGTCCGTGATCACTCCACGGGACGCGGAGACGGCGGCGACCAGATCGGGGTAGGCCAGCGGATCGTAGGTGCTCAACGAACCGCCATCCAGGGGTATGCCGTGTTGGGCGGCCCGAGCCCTGAGCCGAGGGTGCGCGAGCAGCGCGATGCGGTGGTCGACACCACTGAGCCCCTCGATGATCGCGCGCAACCGCAGCGGGTCGTCGGTGTTCTCCGCGCGGTGGATCGTGGCCACCGAGAACTCCCCGTGCTGCATACCGAGGCGGGACAGCACCTCGGCCGGATCCGCCAGCTCGGATCGGACCTTCATCACCACGTCGACCATGACGTCCCCCACGTGCACCGACCGTGCGGCCAGGCCCTCCCGGGAGAGGTGGTCCATGGCGACCCGGGTGGGGGCGAGCAACAGGTCGGCTGCATGGTCGGTCAGCACCCGGTTGTGCTCCTCGGGCATCGACCGGTTGAAGGAGCGCAGACCGGCTTCGAGGTGTGCCACGCGCCGGTGGAGCTTGACGGCGGACAGGGCGCCGGCCAGCGTCGAGTTGGTGTCGCCATAGACCAGCACCCAGTCGGGTCGTTGCTGGGCCAGCACCTCATCCATCCTCGCCAGGATCGCCCCCGTCTGCTGCCCGTGGGTACCGCTTCCCACGCCCAGGTGCACGTCAGGGTCGGGGATGCCGAGGTCGGCGAAGAAGACGTCGGAGAGCATCGGATCGTAGTGCTGCCCGGTGTGCACGATGACGTGCTCCACACCTCGACGCGCGCACTCGGCCGCGATCGGGGCCAGCTTGACGAACTGAGGTCGCGCGCCGACCACGCTGAGAAGCCTCATCCCACGTCGATCATCATCGCGCCGAAGCCCAGCGGCGCACGGTCCTGACTCGCCGGCGACATGGCAGTACCCTACGGCTCATGCGCGTGCTGGCGGTGACGACCTGGCTGCCCACCGCATCTCATCCCGCGACCGGCTCGTTCGTGGTCAAAGACGCCCAAGCGTTGGCCGACCTCGGTCACGAGGTCGCCATCGTGCACCTGGTGCCGCCCACGCAGCTGGCTTCGGCCAACGCGGCTGGCCTCGCCCAGGAGGCACGCATGATCGACGGGCTCCCGGTCACCCGCATCGTGATGTCGACGACGAGCCCACGTCAGATTCTGGCCGCGGGGCACCGGCTGGCGGGGCTCAGCGAGGGCGCCGACGTCGTCCATTCGATGGCCTTCTCCTCCCTGCTGGCGATGGCCTGGTGGCGGCCGACGGCCCCGTGGGTGCACACCGAGCACTGGTCCGGCCTGACCGCACCGCACCTGCTACCGAAAACCTGGCAGGTTGCCCTACCCCGGCTGAAAGGGCTGCTGGCTCGACCCGACGTGGCTACTGCGGTCTGTGACTATCTGGCCGCCCCCCTCAGGGAGGTTCGAGGGGGTGCCCCGACCACGGTGGTGCCATGCATCGTGCCGCGCCCCGGTCACCTGGCCGCCCGCCGGGAGGTTGGTCCGGACCTCAGGTTGGTCAGCGTCGGTGGGCTGATCGAACGCAAGGACCCGCTGATGGCCGTCCGGACTGTGGCCGAGCTCCGCGGACGCGGGCATCACGCACGGTTGCGGTTGGTCGGCGACGGTCCGCTCGGTCCGCAGGTCACGGCACTGGCCGAGGAGCTCGGGATCGGTGACCAGGTGGCGCTCGTGGGGACGCTCGACCGGGTCGGCGTCCTGCGGGAGCTGTCCGACGCGGACCTGTTCATCGGGCCGACCCTCGGCGACAACTTCTTCGTGTCCTGCGCGGAGGCGGTGCTCTCCGGCCGGCCCGTGGTGGTCGGTTCGACGGGGGGGCAACGGGAGTACCTCGATGACCGGGTGGGCATCTGTGTCGAGGACCAGACCCCGGGGAGCTATGCCGACGCCGTCGAGCGCGTGCTCAGCCGGTCCGAGGGCCTGAGCGCGGAGCAGGTCAGCGACACCATCGGCGACCGCTTCAGCTCGACTGAGGTGGCCCAGGGGTACCAGCGGGCCTACGACCTGGCTGCAGCCCGGGCTGAAGACCGCTCAGCGTGAAAGCCCCCGTCGACGTCATCGTGGCCGTGCATGCGCCCACCAGGCCCATCGCCCGAGCCGTGGCCAGCGTGCTCGACGGCAACGGGTCGCACACCCGACTGACCGTGGTGTGTCACAACGTCTCGCCGGAGATCATCGGCGCCGAGTTGCCCGCCCGTCATCGCGACCAGGTCCGCTGGCTGGAGCATCGCGACGCGGTGTCGAGCGCCTCGGGGCCCTTCAACGCCGGGATGCGCGCGGCCACGGGGGACTTCGTGTCGATCATGGGGTCGGACGACACGCTGCAGCCGGGAGCGGTCGCGTCCTGGCTGCACCTGGCGCATCGCAGCGGCGCCGACTGCGTGATGACCCGATTGACCATAGGCTCGTCGGCCCGCCGAGTGCCCACACCACCGACCCGGCCGTTCCGGGCGCAGACTCGGCTCGCGGACGCCGTCCGAGACCGATTGAGCTACCGCAGCGCACCCTTGGGACTGGTCTCGACCCGGGCGCGGCTCCATCTCGCAGCGGAGCTGGTCGAGGGTATGCCGGTCGGCGGCGACGTGCCCTACGTCACCCGTCTGTGGTGCGAGACGAAGGTGGCGGTCGACGCCAACGGCCCGGGCTACGTCATCGGCGAAGATGCCCGGGACCGGGTGACCTACGCACCCCGTCCGATCGACGTCGAGCTCGGCTTCGTGCGTCACCTGGTGGAGCAACCGTGGTTCGCGGCCTACCCCGAATCGGTGCGCACGGCCGTGGCCACCAAGCTGCTGCGGATCCACCTGTTCGGGGTGGTGGTCAACCGCCCCGATCCCGCCTGGTGGACCCCAGCCGAGCGTGCGGCCTTGGCGTCGGCGCTCGAAGGCCTTCTCGAGAGCGCGGCCCGAGCCGCCGATCCGCTCTCGAGAGCCGATCATCGGTTGGTTGAAGCCATCGGCGACCCGAGCATCGACGCGACGACGCTCCTGGAGCGGGCGAACGACCGCCGACGCCATGGACGGCCCAGCACCCTGATACCTCGACACCTGCACCAGGTCGCCCATCGGGAAGCCCCGCTCCGGTTCATGGCCGCATCGTGGTGGGCCAGCCGCTGACGAGGCTGGTCGGGCGCCCAGTGGCCGTGATCGGCGGCGGTTCGCGTTCATGCTGCTGGCAGGACTGCCACGTATCCTCACCCCGACGGACCCAAGGGCCGTCGTGTCCTGAAGTATTCAGAGCAAAGCTAGGAGCAGTATGCGGATCGCGGTCGTTGCGTTGGGCAAGATCGGCTTGCCGCTGGCGGTGCAGTTCGCCGACGCCGGCCACGAGGTCATCGGAGTGGACGTGAACGCCACGGTGGTCGACCTGGTCAACCGCGCCGTCGAGCCCTTCCCGGGCGAAGACCACCTCGCCGCGAAGCTCACCGAGCTCGTCCCAACAGGGCGCCTGAAAGCCACGACGGAGTATGCCGAGGCCATCCCGGGCGCTGACGCGGTCGTGCTGGTGGTGCCGCTCTTCGTCGACGAGGCCACCGGTCAGCCCGACTTCGGGTGGATGGACGCAGCCACCCAGAGTCTTGCTGAGCACCTCAGCCCCCGCACGCTCGTCTCTTACGAGACGACACTGCCGGTC
>JBASAN010000465.1:0-10297 GCA_049650625.1 Ornithinimicrobium sp. | reverse complement strand
CAGGAAGGGGTGGCACAGCGAGTGGGGCTCCTACGTGTTCGACTTCGGCCGCCCCCAGGTCCGCAACTTCCTGGTCGCCAACGCACTGTTCTGGTTGGAGGAGTTCCATGCCGACGGTCTGCGCGTCGACGGGGTGGCCTCGATCCTCTACCTGGACTACTCGCGAGAGGAAGGCGAGTGGATCCCCAACGAGTACGGCGGGAACGAGAACCTCGACGCCGTGCGCATGTTGCAGGAGACCAACGCAACGGCATATCGCCGGCATCCCGGCGTCACGATCATCGCTGAGGAGTCCACCTCGTGGCCGGGCGTCACCCGGTCGACCGACCAGGACGGCCTCGGGTTCGGGTTCAAATGGAACATGGGCTGGATGAACGACTCCCTGGACTACATGGCCAAGGACCCGGTCTACCGGCAGTACCACCACCACCAACTGACCTTCTCGCTGGTGTACGCCTTCTCGGAGAACTTCGTGCTGCCCATCAGCCACGACGAGGTCGTCCACGGCAAGGGATCGCTGCTGCGCAAGATGCCCGGCGACCGGTGGAAGCAGCTGGCCAATCTCCGAGCGTTCCTGGCCTTCATGTGGTCCCACCCCGGCAAGCAGCTGCTGTTCATGGGCTCGGAGTTCGCTCAGGAGTCGGAGTGGGCCGACGGACGCAGTCTCGACTGGTGGCTGCTCAACCAGCCGGACCACCTCGGCGTCGCTCACCTGGTGCGCGACCTGAATGCGACCTACAAGGCGAACCCAGCGCTGTGGCAGCTGGACCACACCGAGGAAGGCTTCCAGTGGCTCGACGCGGACGACACCACGGGCAACACCTACTCCTACATCCGTCGCGGCACTGCTGACGCGTCGGGAAACCGGCCCCTGCTGGTGGCCATCGCCAACTTCGGTGACGGTGGCCGAAACGTGCACGTGGGTCTTCCCCAGGGCGGCGTATGGCGTGAGGTGCTGAATACCGACGCTGACACGTACGGAGGCTCCGGCGTGGGCAACATGGGTCGCGTGACCGCCACCGACGAGCCGAAGCACGGACAGAGCCACAGCGCACACGTCCAGGCACCGCCGCTCGGCGTTCTGTGGCTGACGCCGATGGACGACGAGCCGCAGAGCGCTGACACCACCACAGACACCGCCGCACCCGAGGGAGACCACTGATGGCACTGCATGAACGCGCTGGGCAGACCGCCCTCCCCGAAGACCTGATCGATGTCGCACACGTCGTCACGGCCTACTACTCCACCGTGCCCGATCCTGAAGACGTCGCTCAGCAGGTGGCGTTCGGCACCTCCGGGCATCGAGGTAGCTCGCTGGACGGCGCCTTCAACGAGCATCACATCCTGGCCACCACCCAGGCGATCTGCGACTACCGTCAGGCGCAGGGTATTGGCGGGCCGTTGTTCATCGGTCGCGACACCCACGCCCTGTCCGAGCCGGCCTGGGCCAGCGCGCTCGAGGTGCTGGTCGCCAACGACGTCACCGTGTTGGTCGACGACCGGGACCGGTTCACCCCCACTCCGGCTGTGTCCCGCGCGATCCTGCAGGCGAACGAGTCCCGGACCGGGTCTTCCGTAGCCGACGGCATCGTGGTCACCCCGTCGCACAACCCACCCAGGGACGGTGGTTTCAAGTACAACCCCCCGAACGGTGGCCCCGCCGACGCCGACGCCACCGGCTGGATCGCGGACCGTGCCAATGACATCCTGCGCGCCGGTCTCGAGGGCGTGCAGCGAGTTCCGTTCGCTCGTGCACGCGCCGCCGCCCAGGACTACGACTTCATGGGCGAGTACGTCGCCGCACTGCCGAGGGTGCTCGACCTGGACGCGATCCGCGATGCCGGCATCCGCATCGGCGCAGACCCGCTGGGCGGAGCGAGCGTGGACTACTGGCAAGCCATTGCGGACACCCACCGCATCGACCTCACGGTGGTGAACCCGTTGGTCGATGCCACCTGGAGGTTCATGACCCTGGATGGTGACGGGAAGATCCGCATGGACTGCTCCTCGCCCAACGCCATGGCGTCGTTGATCCGTGCCAAGGACGAGTACCAGATCAGCACCGGCAACGACGCGGACTCCGACCGGCACGGGATCGTCACCCCCGATGGCGGCCTGATGAACCCGAACCACTACTTGGCCGTAGCCATCGACTACCTGTACGGCGGCGCCCGGCCGCAATGGGGATCGTCCGTGGCCATCGGCAAGACGTTGGTGTCCTCAAGCATGATCGACCGCGTGGCGCAGGGTCTGGGCCGCTCGCTACTGGAGGTCCCGGTGGGCTTCAAGTACTTCGTCGACGGTTTGCTCGACGGCAGCATCGGCTTCGGCGGTGAAGAGTCGGCCGGAGCATCCTTCCTGTGCCACGACTCCTCGGTGTGGACCACCGACAAGGACGGCATCATCCTGGCGCTGCTTGCCTCGGAGATCTTGGCCACGACAGGGTCCAGCCCCTCTCAGCGGTATGCCGAGCTCACCACCACGTTCGGTGACCCGGCCTACGCCCGGATCGACGCCCCCGCTGACCGGGACGCCAAGGCCCGGTTGAAGAAGCTCTCCGCCGACTCGATCACCGCGACCGAGGTGGGCGGCGAGCCGATCACGGCCGTGTTGACCGAGGCCCCCGGCAACGGCGCGGCGATCGGTGGCCTGAAGGTCCGCACCGAGAACGCGTGGTTCGCGGCGCGCCCCTCGGGCACCGAAGACGTCTACAAGATCTATGCGGAGTCGTTCTCCGGACCCGAGCATCTGGCCCAGGTGCAGCAGGACGCGCAGAAGGTCGTCGATGCCGCACTCGCCACCTGAACGGACTTAGAACAGGGCGTTGGTGAGTTGACGGCGCGCGGCCGTGACTCGCGCGTCGTGGGGGCCGATGACGTCGAAGAGCGACAAGAGGTGGTCGCGTGCGGCGGTGCGCTCTTCAGCGGTCGTCGCTCGGACCAGATCGATGAGGCGAGCAAACGCGTCCTCGACATGTCCGCCGACCAGTTCGAGGTCTGCGGCTGCTGTCTGAGCGGCGACGTCGGTCGGGGCCTCGGCCGCCGCCTGGCGCACCGCCGCCATGTCGACGTCCGTCGTGCGCTGCATCAAGGCGACCTGGGCAAGACCCAGGCGTGCGTCCTCGTCGGCCGGGTTCGCCTTCAGCGCAGTCTGGTAGACCGATGCCGCCGCCGTCAGGTCTCCCCGATCGATGGCGTCGTAGGCCTCCTGCTGCATCGGCGACAGTTCGGGCTCTGCCTCGGCGTCCTCGTCGGCACCGCCCTGAGGCGCACCGGCCGCGCGGCCAGTGACCCCCTGAGCGACCGCCGCTTCCAAGAACTTGTCGATCAGCGGACGTAGGGCCGACACCTCCTGCACCCCGAGGTAGAAGGGCATGGGCTGACCACGCAGCAAGCCCATGACAATGGGGAGGGCGTCGATCTGACCGAAGGTCTGCTGCAGGATCGGGGTCAGGGCCTGGACGATGCCGGGATTGGCGTCCAGCTCGACCCCGATGACCTGGAAACGGTTCTCGTAGGTCTGGGAGAGAGCGACCAACGCTTCGGCATGCTGCAACGACTCCGGCAGTTGCGAACTCCAGACCACCATCACACCTGGCACGCTCGTCGTGCCGTTGACGATGGACTCGAAGGTCTGGTCGGTGGCCGTGATCATGCCCGAGGCGCCGGGCGTGCTCTGCGAGGCTGGGGGGCGCTTGCCCAGGGAGGACAGATCGACGGCCCCACGCATCGCTGCGGCGCTCAAAGGTTGCTGTGTCATACCGCCATTGTCGCCGATAACCGGCACGGATCTCGACTCCAGCCCCGCCGTGGGAGTCAGGACCCCGAAGCGCTCACCAGCTGCTCGCGAGCAGCGATCATCTCGGGCCGGTCCGAGTCGGTCGGAATGGTCATCGCCACGGACACGTAGGTGTTCAGGCGGGCCTGCGACGTGATCGAGCTGTCGTCCTCGAAGACCAGGAACTCATCCGGCGGTGTCAGCTCCATCCCCTCGCGCACGTCGAAGTCGGACTCGCGCTTGAGCGTCGCGAAGGTGACGGCGGAGCCGTCCTCCCGGAAGAACGTGTAGGTCTGTGTCTTCAGGGTGTTCGACTCGGTGTAGTCGGCCTGCTCCGAGACGTCGGCCGCCTGTGTCTGGGCTGCCTTACGCACCTGAGGGGCATAGCCGTTGGTCTTCACCTTCATGTCTTCACCCACCGGGTAGTCGATGGAAGCGCCGAATGCGGTGAGGAGCTCCTTGGGTGACTGCGAGAGGTCGCCCTTGCCTTCGCGCAGGATCGGGCTGCCCTCGCTCCGGCGATCGAACGTGCCGATGTCCGTGCCGGGCAGCATGGGCGCCCACCAGACGATCCGGAAGCTGTCAGCGGCGCCACTCCCGGCCATGACGTAGAGCTCGGGCGCACCGGACTCGGCCACGGTCTGAACGAGGAGCAGCATCGGGCTGTCGTCGTCCTCACGGCTGATGGCCAGGACGTTCGGCTCCACCGGGTTGGCGATCAGATCGCGCTGGTCGGGGGCTCCGCTGACGGACTCGAGCTCATCGGCGGCCAGCGCGGCGACTGCGGTGCTGCCCCGGAACGCCCCGTCGACGTCTTCTTCGATCTCCTTGCCATCGCCGTTGCCCACAAGCGCCGCCTTCGTCAGGAGATCACTGGCGATGGCTTCGGCGTCCTCGACGCTCATCACGGCTACGTCTTGGCCGGGGGCCGTAGCGCCGGCCTCGTCACCCGGTTGCTGCGTGGCAGCAGACCCATCGGAGGTGGCGGCCGCATCGTCGGCAGCGGCCGTGCTGGTCGCGTCCTGCGATGTGCTCTGCGAGTCACTGTCGCTACAAGCTGAGATGAGGAGGACGGAGGACAGGGCGCAGACGGCGGCAGAACGTACGGACTTCATCACGAAATCGTAACGATCCGGGTGGGTGGCGGGAAATCGCGAAGGTCTAGAAACGGGCCGGTTCGACATAAACGCCCCACTTCTGGCGCAAAATGTCGCATATCTCACCAAGAGTGGCCTCGGCACGCACCGCGGTCATCATCGCGGGGATCATGTTGTCGGTGCCCTCGGCGGCCTCGGCCAGACGCTCCAGAGCCTCCGCCACGACGGCCGCGTCTCGGGCTTCGCGCCGTTCACCCAACGCCGCGTTCTGGTCTCGCTCGACGTCATGGCTCACGCGCATGATCTCCAGCTCATGACTCACCGACGCGGTATGACAGTTCACCCCCACGATCTTCTTCTCACCGGTTTCCAGCTTGCGCTGATAGCCGAAGGCCGCCTCGGCGATCTCACCGGAGAACCAACCGTCCTCGATGCCGCGCAGGATGCCGGAGGTCATCGGTCCGATGGGATGCTCGATCTGCCCCGAGGGCCCGGGCTCGCGACCGCGCTCCCCCATCTCGCGGATGGTGGCGAAGATGGCCTCGGCCTCGGCCTCGATCGCATCCGTCAGCGACTCGACGTACCACGACCCTCCCAACGGGTCGGCGACGTTGGTGATACCCGTCTCCTCCATCAGGACCTGCTGGGTGCGCAGCGCGACTTCCGCCGACTGCTCGCTGGGCAAGGCCAAGGTCTCGTCCAACGCGTTCGTATGCAGCGAGTTGGTCCCACCCAGCACCGCGGCGAGCGCTTGCACGGAGGTGCGCACGACGTTGTTCAGGGGCTGCTGGGCGGTCAACGACACACCAGCGGTCTGAGTATGGAACCTCAGCCACATCGCCTTCTCGCTCGTAGCGCCGTACACGTCGCGGGTCCACCGCGCCCAGATCCGCCGCGCCGCTCGGAACTTGGCGATCTCCTCGAAGAAGTCCAGGTGGGAGTCGAAGAAGAACGACAGGCCCGGCGCGAAGACGTTGATGTCCAGGCCACGCGACTGGCCGAGCTCAAGGTAGCCGAAGCCGTCGGCGAGCGTGAAGGCCAACTCCTGGGCTGCCGTGGCCCCCGCCTCTCGGATGTGGTACCCCGAGACCGACAGGGGCTTGTAGGCCGGGATCGTGCTGGAGGTGTACTCCATCAGGTCCCCGATCAAACGCAGATGGGGCTCGGGTGGAAACAGCCACTCCTTCTGCGCGATGTACTCCTTGAAGATATCGGTCTGCAGGGTGCCGTTGAGCGTCGAGACGTCGACGCCCTGCCGCTCGGCTGCCGCCAGATACATACAGAAGACCGGAACAGCCGGCCCACTGATCGTCATCGACGTCGTGACGTCGCTCAGCGTGATGTCACGGAAGAGCTCGTCCATGTCGGCAGCGGAGTCGATGGCCACCCCGCAGTGGCCCACCTCCCCTACGCACTGCGCGTCATCGGAGTCGCGGCCCATGAGGGTGGGCATGTCGAAGGCCACCGACAGGCCGCCACCGCCGTGGGCCAGGATCATCTTGTACCGCTCGTTGGTCTGCTGGGCGTTCCCGAACCCGGCGAACTGTCGGATGGTCCAGGGTCGACCCCGGTATCCCGTCGCGTGCAGTCCGCGGGTGTACGGGAACTGCCCGGGCCAACCGATCCGGTCCATCCGTTCGTCGATGGCCTCGACCTCGGCGCTGGGCCCGTAGACGGGCTCGACCTCGGTGCCCGACAGCGTGGTGAAGTCGGCGTCCCGCACTCGCCCGTCAGCCAGGGCCCGGGCATACTTCGCCTCCCAGGCCGCACGTCCTGACGACACCGCTGCCGCTGCGCCGGACGTGCTCGAACGGGGATCCACCACACTGTTGGACATACACCCAGCGTAGCGCCGCCGCCGGTGCTAGCGTCCCTCCATGGCCAGCACCGAGGCGACCATCCAGACGTCCGAGCAGGACTCGGCCCCTGGGCCGTGGGCCAACCGGCTAGCAGCTCTGGGGCCGGGGATCCTGATGGCCTCGGCTGCGATCGGCGGCTCGCACCTGATCAGCTCCACCCAGGCGGGGGCCCGGTTCGGATGGCAGCTCGCAGCCGTCGTCATCGCGGCGAACCTCTTGAAGTATCCGTTCTTCCGTTTCGGCCCCCAGTACACGATGGAGAGCGGACGCTCTCTGGTCCAGGGGTACGCCGACAAGGGCCGCGCCTACCTCTGGGTCTTCTTCGCCCTGGTGGCGGTGTCGTCGGTCATCTCCACCGCAGGCGTCGGGCTGCTGTGCGCCGTCATCCTGAGCTTCATGCTCCCGAGCAGCTGGGGGGTGGGCATCCCGATCCTGGCGACGGGCATGATGGCTTCGGCCTGGTTGCTGTTGATCGCGGGTCACTACCGAGCGCTGGACCGCGTCACGAAGCTGATCATTCTGGTGCTCACCGTGGCCACGATCACCGCGACGCTGATGGCGGCGACCGCCGGGGCGGCTCGTGCGGACGACTTCGTCGACCCCTCGCCCTGGACCTGGGCCACGCTGCCGTTCCTGGTGGCGATCATGGGCTGGATGCCCGCCCCGATCGAGATCAGCGCCCTGAACTCGCTGTGGATCCAGGCCAAGCAGAAGCTGCACCCGAGCGCGGTCAAAGACGTCCTGTTCGACTTCAACGTCGGGTACGCGACCTCGGCGGTACTCGCATTGTTCTTCCTCGCGTTGGGCGCCTTGGTGCAGTACGGCTCCGGGGTTGAGGTGGCCAGCGAGGGCGGAGCCTACGTCGACCAGCTGCTGCAGATGTACGGCAGTGCCATCGGCCAGTGGGCGGTGCCGTTGATGTCGGTGATCGCCTTCGCCTGCATGTACGGCACCGTCATCACCGTGATCGACGGCTACGCACGCGCCTGCGCCGAGTCGCTCCGACTGCTGAGGGGGGAGGCCGAGTTCTCGAGCCGTTCGTTGAACCTCTGGCTCAGCGGCATTGCGGCCACCGGCCTCGTCATCGTCGTGGCCATGAGTGCGTCCCTCGCCTCGATGCTGACCTTCGCGATGATCAGCGCCTTCATCACAGCGCCGGTCTTCGCCTGGTTGAACTTCAGTCTGGTCCGGGGGCAGAGCACGCTCAGCCCGACGCTGCGCTACCTGTCCTACGCCGGGCTCGTCTATCTCGCCGGCTTCGCCGGACTCTTCCTGCTCAATCTGGTCGGGCTCGTCGGCTGACAGCGGGGCCGCTGACGAGCCGTTCCAGGGCCAGATAGGTCACGTACAGGAGCGCCAGCACGATCGTCACGTGAAGCAGCAGGGCGAGCGCCACCCCCAAGATCACGCCGGCCCGCCAGGCCCTCCCCCAGGTGATCGCCAACACCGAAGGCACGATAACCGCGAACAGGGCGCCCCCCGCCAGTTCGACCGGAGTGGAGCGCTCCCCCATCCACGGGAGGACGTTCCAGACGTCGAAGAGGTCGAGGGTGGCCACGATCCCGAGGACTGTGACGATACCGATGGTGGCCACCAGCGCCAGTTTCCTGAGCACCTGCGGGCTGAGCCACAGGGTTGTGACCGTAACAGCGGACCACATCAACCAGGCCCGCACCTTACCGGTGCCCAAGCCGATCATGGCCGAGCGAAAGATGCGATCGGCTTCCATACGGTCGATCTCGGGCCCGATGTACTCCCCGGGCCGCGTCAACGCGTCGTGCAGCACCGCAGCAGGCAAGAAGAGCCCGCTGCGCGGCACGAGCCAGGTGAAGACACTCGGCACCGAGGCGAGGTCGGTCTCGAAGGTCAGCAGATCGGCGGGTGCAGTGAAGGACTCTGCGTGATCATCGCTGTCGTAGCCAATCTGCCGGAGCAGAGTGAAGTCACGCCCGTCGACGCTGCGTAGCTCCAGACGGAGCGGGCCCCCGTCCTCGACGTCGAAGAACCTACCCATGGCTCACCCCAGCTCGGCCAGGACCACGTCGGCAGCGGCATAGGGGTCGAGTTCACCGAAGGCGACCTGCTCGGCCAGAGTGGTCAACGAGGCATCGGCACGGAGGTCGCCGATCCGCCTGCGAAGGCTCGCCAGCACGATGGCTTCGACTTCACGCTCGGCCCGCGCGACCCGACGTGCCTGCAGGTCACCACTGGCTCGTCCGGCCTCCCGATGCTTAGCCAGCGCCTCCATGACCTCCTCCCGGCCTTCACCACGATCAGCGACGGTCTTGATGACCGGGGGGCGCCACAGACCGGGCTCCCTGCGGTCGCCCAGAGAGATCATGTGCCGGATCTCCCGCACCGTGGCGTCCGCACCATCGCGGTCGGCCTTGTTGACCACGAACACGTCCCCCACTTCGAGGATCCCCGCCTTGGCCGCCTGCACCCCGTCACCCATGCCCGGGGCCAGCAGGACCACCGTGGTGTCGGCCAGCCCGGCGATCTCCACCTCACTCTGGCCCACCCCCACCGTCTCGATGATCACGACGTCGCATCCCGCACCGTCCAGCACGCGCAGAGCCTGCGGAGTGGCCCAGCTCAGGCCGCCGAGGTGGCCGCGGCTGGCCATGGACCGCACGTAGACCTCCGGGTCCAATGCGTGGTCGACCATCCGGATCCGGTCCCCGAGCAGCGCCCCCCCGGAGAACGGCGACGATGGGTCGATCGCGAGCACCCCCACCCGTTTGCCCTGGGCCCTGAAAGCGTGCACGAGCATGGTGGTCGTCGTCGACTTCCCCACCCCGGGGCTCCCGGTGAGGCCGATAATCCAGGCGTTCCCGGTATGCGGAGCCAACTGCGCCATGACCTCGGGCAGCGCGGGGTGCGCGTTCTCGACCAACGAGATCAGCCGGGCTACCGCGCGCGGCGATCCATCCCGCGCCTGCTGAATCAGCTCGGGTACGTCGTACTCGCGGGGCCTGCGCATCGTTGGTGGTGCTCCGACCTCAACGGGTCGAGGAGGGAGCGGGGACGCGAAGGATCAAGGCATCGCCTTGGCCACCGCCTCCGCACAACGCCGCTGCACCGACCCCGCCGCCCCGCCGAGCCAGCTCCAGGGCCAGGTGAAGCACGATGCGGGCACCGGAGACGCCGATGGGATGTCCCAACGCGATGGCCCCACCGTTGACGTTGACCCGCTCGGGGTCGACGCCCAGCTCTGCGGTGGAGGCCAAGCCGACCGCAGCGAACGCTTCGTTGATCTCGATGAGGTCCAGATCTGTGGCGTCGATACCCTCCTTGGCGCACGCGGCCGCGATCGCCCGGGAGGGCTGACTCTGGAGACTGGAGTCCGGGCCTGCGACCACGCCGTGGGCTCCGATCTGGGCCAGCGGCGTCAAGCCGAGCTCCTCAGCCTTGGCCTCACTCATCACCACCACGGCGCAGGCTCCGTCGCTGATCGGCGAGGCCGAACCCGCCGTGATGGTGCCCTCGGGGTCGAAGGCCGGCGGCAGCTTGGCCAGCGCCTCGGCGGTGGTCTGGTCGCGGATCCCCTCGTCGGCCGTGAAC
>JBASAN010000464.1:0-2384 GCA_049650625.1 Ornithinimicrobium sp. | reverse complement strand
AGCTCAACTACATCTCCGACGTGGACGTCATCTTCCTCGCCGCCCCGGCCTCGGGGGTCGAGGACGTCGCCGCCATGAAGGTGGCGACCCAGGTGGCCAGCGCCGTGATGCGGATCTGCGCTGAGGCGACCGCCGAGGGGTCCCTCTGGCCGGTCGACGCGGCGCTGCGACCCGAAGGCAAGAACGGGCCGTTGGTGCGCAGCCTGGCCAGCCATCGCGAGTACTACCAGCGGTGGGCCAAGAACTGGGAGTTCCAGGCCCTGCTGAAGGCCAGGGTCATCGCGGGGGACGAGGACCTCGGTGCTGAATGGCTGGATATCGTCCGTCCCCTGGTCTGGGATGCGGGCAGCCGCGAGGGGTTCGTCGACGACGTGCAGGCGATGCGGCGGCGTGTGGAGGAGAACGTCCCCGCGGCCTCCTCGGACCACCAGATCAAGCTCGGCCCCGGTGGCCTGCGGGACATCGAGTTCAGCGTGCAGCTGCTGCAGATGGTGCATGGTCGAGCGGACGACTCCCTCCGCTCGGGCACCACCCTGGAGGCCCTGCGAGCGTTGCGCGACGGGGGGTATGTCGGACGGGAGGACGCGGCTGCCTTGGATCGGGCCTACCGCCTCCTACGCTCCCTCGAGCACCGGATCCAGCTTGCCAAGCTCCGGCGAAGCCACATGATGCCGACGGGCGAGCAGGAGCTGCGTCAGCTGGGCCGGTCCCTGGGGGAGCGCGGCGAGGCAGCGCGCAGCATCGTGCAGCGCTGGCGAGCCGAGCAGCGTGAGGTCCGGCGGCTTCACGAGCGGCTGTTCTACCGCCCCCTGCTGGCGGCCGTCGCAAAGCTGAGCTCGGACACCTTGCGCCTCTCGCCGCAGCAGGCACGCACCCGGCTCTCGGCCTTGGGGTATCGCGACCCGGCGGGAGCGATGCGCCACCTCGAGGCGCTGACCGAAGGGGTGAGCCGTCGCGCCACCATCCAGCGGACCCTGCTGCCCGTCATGCTGAGCTGGTTCGCCGAGGGCGCTGACCCGGACGCCGGGTTGTTGGCTTTCCGGCAGATCAGCGAGACCTTGGGCACCAAGCACTGGTATTTGGCGATGCTTCGCGACGAGGGCAGCGCGGCGCAACGCCTGGCCATGATCTTGTCGAGCAGTCGGTATGCCGTGGATCTGTTGATCCGCTCGCCGGAGTCCGTCGCCCTGCTTGGTGACCCATCGGGGTTGGTGCCGACGACCAGGGACCAGCTGCAGGCGAGGTTCACCGCCGCCCAGACACGACACGAGGACCCCTCGGATGCCTTCGCCTCTGTCCGGGCCGTGCGGGCCAAGGAGCTCGTGCGTATCGTGATCGCCGATTTGGTCGGTGATCTCAGTGACGTGGAGGTGCGCAAGGCACTGACGGACCTGACGGATGCCTACCTCGACGCCGGCCTGTCGATTGCCATGCGCGGCTCCGAGGACGCGATCGACACCATCATCATCGGGATGGGACGCCTGGGTGGCCGCGAGCTGGGCTACGTCAGCGACGCGGACGTGATGTTCTGCTACCGGCCCCGAACGGTCGGGACCGATGGGGGCGCGGTGCCTCGGGAGTCCCCGGACCAGGACGATCCCACCCCTGGTCAGCGCGCTGCCGACGCGATCACGGCGCTACGCAAAGGGTTGTCGGGCCACGGCCCCGACCCCACCTTGGAGCTCGACGCCGACCTACGACCCGAGGGCCGTTCTGGACCGTTGGTGCGCAGCTTCGACTCCTATCGTTCCTACTACGCGCGTTGGTCGGCCGGCTGGGAAGCCCAGGCGCTGTTGAGGGCCCGGGTGGTGGCCGGTGAGCCCGGTCTGGCTCGGGACTTCACCGAGCTGATCAACCCGTTGCGCTGGCCCAAAAAGGGCCTCGACGAGCACGGGATGCGCGAGATCCGCAAGTTGAAGGCCCGGATGGAAGCTGAACGACTGCCCCGAGGGGCCGACCCCCGCACGCATTTCAAGCTGGGCCTCGGCGGCTTGAGTGACGTCGAGTGGGTCGTGCAGAGCCTGCAGCTCAAACACGCGCACCGGGTGCCCGCTCTGCGCACGACGAGCACTCAGTCCGCGCTCGACGGGGCCGTGGCTGCCGACCTGCTGACGAGTAGTGACGCGCACGTCTTGAGCGCAGCGTGGACCTTGGCCTCGCGACTGCGCGACGCCGGGGTGCTCTGGCGCGGCCGTCCCGTGGACTCGGTGCCCAGCGATCACCGGGACGCCGAAGGCATCTCCTTGATCTTGCAGCGTCCGCGGGGCAGCGGGGGAGGACTCGCACAGGAGTGGCGCCAGTGCGCGCGGCGTTGCCGCTTCGTGGTCGAGCGACTGTTCTACGGCGAAAGCGGACCGGGCTCGTCCGCCAGCTTCGCCAGCACC
>JBASAN010000463.1:0-5849 GCA_049650625.1 Ornithinimicrobium sp. | reverse complement strand
GCTCTGAAGGAAGCGGTTGACGTTGTTGATGCCGTAGAGGCCGTCATAGTTCAGGCAGAGGATGATCTCGTCGGCCCGTTTAGCATCGAAGAGCGACTCGTTGAGCACGGTCGAGTAGCCGTTGCGTGCCAGGGTCTCCGCGATGTCGTCCTTAAGCTCGCGCACCGTTGACCACAGGTCCAGGAGGTCCGTGTTCGTGGTCCGGAACGGGGTCTTGAGCTCGAAGACTGCCGTCTCCGGGATGAACGATCGGGCGAGCCCGAACCAGTTGCCGAACTGGATGGACTCGATCTGGTAGACGTCGCCGACCAGCACGAGGAGCTTGAAGGACGTCCGCTCGAGCACCTTCAGGAGATCGGCGTTGCTGACCGTGCTGCACTCGTCGATGATCAGGACGTCGTAGTTGGTCGTGTCCGCCGCCCGACCCTTCTGGCTGCTGATCGTACGGAAGGTCGAGTTCTGCGCGGTGACCCGCCGCTTGAGGTTGTCGACAGCCGGGTTGGTGTGGGCGAGGAAGAGCTTCTGGTTGCCGTTGAAGTAGCTGGCGATGAGGCTGACCATCGTCGACTTGCCGGTGCCGGCGGCACCGTAGATCAGGGCGACCTGCGAGTCGACGAACAGCTCCCGGAGCGCCTGGACCTTGATGGGGTCGTCCGGAGCCGGGGTCGTCTGGGCAAGCCACCGAGTGACTGCCGCCTGGTATCCGGCGATGCCGGGGGTCGCGTATTGCTGGAGCTTCTCGATGATCGCGACCGTGCCGTCCTCGTAGTCCCGGATGAAGAGGTGGCCCTTGTCCTTCAGCATCTTGCGATGGGTGTGCTTGTAGTACACCTTCGAGTTGTAGTCGGACATGAGCTGCTCGACGTCGCCGAAACTCGCTAGGTCGGCCACGGGCGTGTAGAGCATGCCGCGATCCTCGACGTTGGTCTTGACCCGGCGGGCCAGCAGCTCATGGGTGCGGTAGGTGGCATCCAGTGCCTCGGCGATATCGGAGAACCGCGGGTTGTGCCAGACGAGCGACGTGCAAAACGGCATCCGCTCGAACGGCTTGCATCCCCACTCGAGGTTCAGGTTCGACAGCCCACCGCAGGCATCCGGGGTCTACTGCCGCTTGATGATCTGGTTGTTCATCCGCAGCAGCAGGTAGCGCAGCACGTTGTGACCCGCCGCCTCTGCCTGGATCTTCGCTCGCGCCAGGTCGAGGACCGGGAAGATCCGCGGCTGCTGCGACTTCTTGGTGGCCCATGCCTTCAGCGCGTCGTACTGCGTGTCCCCCATGTCGATGATGTCGAGCAGGCTCGACGACGTCGTTGTCAGGTACTGCATCAGGTTCCGGTACTCGGAGCTACCGGTCGATGTCTTCTGACGCTGGTCGAAGATCCGGGCGAAGTTGTCGAACTCGCAGGGCCGGATCGAGACCTCCCACTCCCGGATGATCGTGATCGGCATCGTCTGGCCCAGCACGTGGATCGAGTCAGGTTCGAGGATCAGGTTGGCGGCGTACTTGTCGGTGATGTCGATGTCCGTGAAGCCGATGATCCGATCCGACTTGTTCACTTGGTTGATCGCGTTGTAGAAGGTCACCTCGTAGTAGATGCGCCCCTCCGCGTAGAAGGGCCGGACGGCGTGGATGTAGTAGCGGTTCTTCGGAGCCTGGCTGGGCCCCGTCGCCCGCGCGGCCACGATCCGCTCCGCGATCTTGCGGTGGTACTCCTTCAGCGACGGATCGAGGTCGACCGGGAAGTCCTCAAGGTTGGCGAGGATGGTCATGCCGAGCTGCGTCGCGGCCACGTCGCGGATCCGGTGGAGGTAGTCGTAGTACTTGAGCATCAGGCGCTCGGAGGGGTCGCCGCCCATCGTGTAGTGCGACGTGCTGACCTGCAGCAGCTTGTGAAACCGCTTGAGGAAGTTGAGCTTCCCGCTGGCACTGACGTGGGCCATCGCCGCGGCCACCTTGGCGTACTGGAACTCCTCGTCACCGCGGTCGGCGTGGAGCCGCACCGCGACGCCCTCGACCAGGTTGCGCAGCTGACTCAGGATGTTCTGCGCGAGCAGGGCGCGATCGTGGCTCAGCGCGTCGATGTTCGACGAGATGGCGTCCGCGGCGCTCTCGATCTGCTCATCGACGGACCTCACGTCGCTGCCCCCTTCCCGTGACCGGTGCCGGCTCCCTCACCCCCGCACTGCTTCCTCAGCGCAGACAGTCGCGTCCGCAGCGGGGTCTTGCTGACCTTGGCCAGGTTGAGCGGCGGGTCCAGTTCGGTGAGGATCTTGTTTCTAGGTCATCCAGTATGTCGGGGTCATCCACAGGAATCGCGATCACACGCAGGTGGGCATGCATCCACTGCGTCAGTCCCACCTCGTCGATCGCTGGCAGATTATGGGCGCTGGCGAGGATGGAGCCGAGACTCCAGCGGAGCGTCGAGAACCCGTGGCGCCGGCCGAGGTGCATGGTGGCGATGCGCTCCCACAGCGTGCTCGACGAGGTCGAGCCGCCCCTGCGTGTCGCACCCGCGAGGCCGGCGTAGACCAACCCGGCGCCAACCACGTGCCCCAGCCCGCGACTCAGGTCGTCGGCACCGGCGTCGTCGACCTACCAGCTGTACATCCCCGGAAACCGCAGGCGCTCGCCCCGCGTCGCGAGAAAGTCACCAAGCGACACCGCGCCGGACGGATCGCGCAGCTGGGACACAACGTCCCGAAGTTCAGGCCGCGAGGCGCCCTGCTGTAGACACCAGGACAACCGCCGGCCGAAGGACAGGCCTCCCAGCTGGTCGATCACCAGTGCACCGAGGGGCTCGACGGCCTCGCGCACCGACCGCACGTACGCCGATCCCGCGTGGACATCGAGAGTCAGGCCGTCCAGCGATCCGAGCGATGCGGCGAGCTGCGATGCGACCTTCTGGCCCCAGGTACGGCGGTAATCGCGGCCCATCTCGGGGAGGTAGCAGTCGTACGGCTCCAGCCAGTCGTCCGGGCTAACCAGGCCGTGCTCGGCGGAGAGGATAAACCATGGGCGCCCACTGCCCTCGGCGTAGGCGCGCATCTTGGCAAAGTAGTCGGAGGTGTAGATAGCCTTGGCCGGTGCGCCGACGGAGAGCTTGCTGTTCACGCAGCCCACGAGCACGGCGTTGGCCGACGGGTTCGCAACCGTGGGGGCAGGACGGGGCGCGCTCCTGATCGAGGACGGTTTGACCGCCGCAGCGGCGAGTTCCGCACTGCTCCTGCCGATCGCGAAGCCGAGCTTGGCCAGCAGGCGCCGGCTGTTCTGCGACTGGAAGTCGGTCTTGGCCAGGCCCGTCGCGAGCGCCATGACCTGCTTGACCGGCCAGCGCTCACCGTCGATCTTAACCCAGTACTGATCAATTGGATCGGGCCGATGCTGGGCGATGCGACGGCGCACATCGCCATCGGACAGATTGAACTGTCGGCGGGCCAGTGTGAACGAGATGGTCACCACGGCAGTCCCTTCCTACCTCACTCGCGCGTGGGCGAGCATGGCCTGCACGACAGGTGGGAGGAGACTCAGAAGACCGAGCTCGCCGACCTGGCCGACAAGGGTCCGCCAGAACTGCAGCCGAACCTCCTCCGGCGTGGTCCCGTAGGCCAACGCGATCGTCAGTTCCACGTCGAGTGTCCAGCCGGGCTGCTGTGGCTTATCCGTCCCACGGTTGCCGCTGGGATGGTCAGTCTCCGGAAGGAGTGAGGTGATCGGAACCCCGGCTGCCTTCAGTCGCACCACGTCCATGCTGCGGTTGACTGAGAACAGGCAGCCGAGTTCGACGGCTCGGCGGGTCTCGGCGTCGGATCCCAGCCACCAGTGGAGGATCACGCCGCGCGCTGCGGACTGTTCGATCACCTCAAGGGTGCTCTTGGTGGCGCGGGCGCTGTGGACAGATACGAGGCGCGGAGTCTGCCTCAACAGCGCGAGGATCGATGCGAAGACCTCGACCTGGCGCTGCATCCGGACACGTGAGGATCCGTCGAGCCCAACCTCGCTGACTAAGGGTGTCCTCGCGAGCAGCGCTGCAAATTGGGCCTCATTGTAGCTGGACTGGGCAGATGCGACTCCTGGATGGCATCCGAGGCCCCACACGGTGACAGCGTCCGACCGGCGCCGGGTGCGCTCGAACTCCTCTGTCGACCGGGTCGCGGCAAAGACAACCGCACCAAGCGATTCGAGCTCGCGCGGCTCGATCGTCGGGTCGATGTGCGCATGAAGATCGAGTGGCGGGAGCGCGCGGCTCATGACAGGAATGCCCTCATCTCCTCCACGCCACGCTGACAAAGGTCAAGGGCGGCGCCGGCGAGATAGTCGTCAGGCAGGGACATCGTCATGACCATTCGCGGCTTGGGGTTGTGGCTGACGAAGTCGTGCATGGCCTCGACGATCGACTTCTGCTCGACGAAGGTCGCGTAGCGATTCTTGGGGTCGTTGCACAGGTACTCGGTGGTGTCATCAAGGCCCGAGGCGTGGAAGGACGCCCGGCGCACGAGGCAGCCGAAGCAGACGCCACAGGACGAGCCTGGCGCGACGCCGCTGTAACGCGCGTCAGTGTGGGCGCAGGAGTTCGTTGCGCTGAGGTACTCGGACGCGGCCGGCTTGCCGATCCGGTCCGCGACCTGGCTGAACATCTGGCCCTTCGCGAGATCCTGGAACGGATTCTGGATCAGTCCATGGGCACCAGCGGCGGTGAGGAGATCCTGCAGGTCCCTCAGGAACCGTGGATGGGTGGTGTGCGTCGAGAGCGAACCGCGACGTTCCGGGCCAAGAGGCGGGTTGAGCGAAGCGAAGCCGTTCTCCGGAATCAGGAGGGGTTGCCCGGAACGTTCGGCGGCGGCGAGGCCGAGCGCCAGGAACAGCAGCGAGCGGGAGCGGCTCGACGGCTCGCTGGGAAACGCGGTGCCGTCCAGGCGCTTGACCGTCCGATTGAGATTTGCCTGGCGGTGGGTGACTGTGATGTCCGGCGCGGCCTTGCGGATCCTCTTGACCAGATCCTTCTGGAAGGGAGAGATCGAGGTGGCACTGAAATGCGACACGAGCTGCAGCGTCGAGCCCTTGGGGAGGCCGAGGGCGGCAAGGAGGGCTCCCGCGGCCGAGTCCGCTCCGCCACTGAGCAGGATGGTGGCGGCCGGGGCGGTCTCGTCGAGTGCCAGCTCGGTCTCCGCTGCCTGGTTCGGTGCCCCTTGCGTGAAGCTGAACCTCCAGCGGTCCCCAGTCAGAAACCCGACGGCCTGGGCGAGCGTATCGGCGTGTGGCTGCCACTGGCTCGGATCGCCCACCTCGACGGTGAGGTCGAAGTCGCGGGCATTCCAGTCAGAGCCGCGGGCCCGGCGCCGGACAGATCGGTCCGCCGCGAACACCGCGAGGGCGATGCGTGTGAAGTCGATGTTCTGCTGGCGGACCGAGACGAACGCGGTGAGGTGCGGATCGAGGGTGCCAGTGAAGGTCGAGGTCGTCGACCGGGTCCAGAGGAACACCTCGTCGAACCCGTCAGCGTCGGCGGCCGTCTGCTCATCGATCGTGAGGAGGAGACGCGTCACTCGCCACCCCCAAAAATCTCGCCGAGTTCGCGCACGCCGCCCTCAATGGCGGCAGCGATCTCCTGCTCCGATGCCCCAGTGGTGGTGAGCTTGACCTGGCTGGCGTAGACCGCGGCTGCGTCGCAAATCTCCTGCTCGGCTTCGGCTCTCCTCTCGCGGGAGGGCTCGGCGCGGATGCGATCGCCGACCTCGGTGAGCGTGACATCCGCAATCATGAGTTCGATGGAACGCCGCACGATCTCGTCGGGCGACGGCGTCTGATCAGCCGGGGCCTCCAGAATCCACTCGACGATGGAGGCCACGAT
>JBASAN010000462.1:0-5141 GCA_049650625.1 Ornithinimicrobium sp. | reverse complement strand
CCCGTGGCGGTGGCGGCGATGCCCATCCGGCCGGAGTCCAGAGCGGCCAGGGCGATGGTCATGCCCTGACCGGGCTCACCGACCAGCCGGTCGGCCTCGACGAAGACGTTGTCGAGCAGGACGTCGGCCACCGGGTCGCAGGCCAGGCCCATCTTGCGCTCGGGAGCGCCGAAGGTCAGACCCTCGGCGTCGGCGGGGATCAGCAGGGCCGACAGCCCACGCGGTCCGTCGTCACTGGTGCGCACGAAGCTGGAGTAGAAGTCGGCGTGTCCCGCGTGGCTGATCCAGGACTTGGTGCCGGAGACGGCATATCCACCGTCGGTGGCGACCGCTCTGGTGCGCATCGAGGCCACATCGGACCCGGACTGCTGCTCGGACAGGCAGTAGGCACCGAGCTGATCTCCGGACAGCATGTCGGGAAGGTACTTCTCCTGTTGTTCCCGGGTGCCGAAGGTGGCCATCGGGAAGCAGGTCAACGAGTGCACCGACACCCCGACCCCGACCGACATCCAGGCGTAGGCGATCTCCTCGAGCACCTGCAGGTAGACCTCGTAGGGCTGAGCGCCACCGCCGAACTCCTCGGGGTAGGGCAACGACAACAGTCCGCTGCGACCCAGCATGGCGAAGACGTCGCCGGGGAAGCGGCTCTCGGCCTCGGCGGCGTCGGCAGCAGGCATCAGCTGCTCCACCGCGATCTCCCGCACCAGGGCCATCAGGTCCTCAGCCTCGTCGCTGGGGAGCACGCGCTGCACAACCATGCTCGGCACTGTAACGAGTGCGGCTGGGGTGACGCCCCACCGGTCACACCTCGAGCCTCTGGACTGCCTCCGCGCAGACCGTCTCCGGCCGTTCATGCGGGATAGATCGTCACCTCCGTTGCCTTCGCCCCGGCATACACCTCGCGCCCGACCACCAGTCGCAGCTCGGCCACCGCGGCGGTAGTGACCTCGGCGACCAAGGGCACCGGACCGTCCAGTCCGACGCGGGCCCGCTGCCCGGCGATGGTGACCTCCCGCACGGTGACTGGCCAGACGTTGCGCGGCGAGCCTTCGGCCCGGGTGGGGTAGAGCGCCACCGCAGCGGGGTCGATGGTCGCCCAGACCTTCGACCCCGCGACCACGTCGGTGGGCGCCTCCGCTGTGACCAGCACCCCCGCGGCGAGATCGACGACGACCTGGCCATCGATACGAACCCTGCCCGCAAGGAGGTTGAGTCCCACGATGCGGGCGACGTAGGGGCTGCGCGGTCGGGCGATCGCCGCCGCCGGAGTGTCGACCTGCACCACGCGACCCGCCTCCAGGAAGACCAGCCGGTCGGCCAGCGTCAAAGCGTCGACCGGGTCGTGGGTGACGATCACCGTCGCCCCACCGAACTCTCGGAGTCGGTGATGCAGGTCCGCCCGGGTCTGGGACCGGGTATGCGGATCCAGTGCCGACAGGGGCTCGTCCAGCAGGAGCAGCTCGGGATCGGTGGCCAACGCGCGAGCCAGCGCCGCGCGTTGGGCCTGCCCGGTCGAGATCGCCTCCGGCTTGCGATGGGCCAGATCGCTGAGGCCGACCCGCTCCAGTTCCGACCGGGCCCGGTCCCGGGCCACGGCCGCCGACGCCCCCCGGGACCGGGGCCCGAAGGCTACGTTGTCGAGCAAGGACAGGTGCGGGAACAGCAGCGGGTCGGCCAGGACCAGCCCCACCTGCCGGTCCTGGGTGGGCAGATGGATTCCTCGGGCCGGGTCGGACCAGGGGCGGGCGGCCTGGATGGTGCCGCTGGTCAGCCGGATCAGGCCCGCCAGCGCGAGGAGCAGCGTCGACTTGCCGGATCCGTTGGGTCCCAGAACGGCGGTGACCGTGCCGGGGGCGAGCTCGAGAGTCGCCCGAAGGTCGAAGTCACCGCGTCGCAGGTCGAGGTCCACGGTGAGGGGGGCGGGGGTGGGGGCGGGCGGAGACTGCGTGGTGCGACTCACGGCATCCACCGGCTGCGCAGGGCCCCCAGGACGACCACGCAGATGGCGAGCATCAGCACCGACAGGGCGAGCGCCGCGTCCGGGTCCTGCTCCAGTGCGGTGAACACGGCCAGCGGCACGGTCTGGGTGCGCCCACCGAAGTTGCCGGCGAAGGTGATGGTGGCTCCGAACTCACCCAGCGCCCGGGCCCAGGCCAACGCCGCGCCGGCCGCCATACCGGGGGCGACCAGCGGGACCACCACGGTGGTGAACATCCGCACGGGCGAGGCCCCGAGCGTGGCGGCGACCTCGTCGTAGCGCGTGTCGAGCCCGCGCATCGAGCCCTCGACCGAGATGACGTAGAACGGGAGAGCCACGAACACCTCGGCGAACACCACCGCCACGGTGGTGAACGGGATCGTGATGCCCAGGGCGGCGTCGAGGGGGGCCCCCAGCACGCCGGTGCGTCCCCAGGCGGCGAGCAGGGCGACTCCGCCGACGACCGGCGGTAGCACCAGGGGGACGGTGACCAGGGCTCGCAGCCACGGCAGGAGCGGATGAACCCCGCGGGCCAACACCCACGCCAACGGGGTGCCGAGCGCCACCACGACCACCAGTGTGGTCGAGGTGGTGACCGCAGACAGGCGGAGGGCCTGCAGCGCCAGGGGGCTGGTCACGTCAGCGATCAACCCGGTCCAGTCGACCCGGAGCAACAGGGCGATGAGCGGCACCACCAGCACGCCGATCGCGAGCCAGGCCGGCACCAGGATGGGCCACCGGCGCAGACCGGCCTTCGAGCTCCGCAGTCCCGTCCCGCCCGGGGCAGGAATGCGGCGGATGGTGGTGCTCACGGCGGGCCGAAGCCGGCCGCGCGGAGCGCCCCTTGGGCTTCGTCGGTCTCTAGCAGAGCGACGAAGTCCTCTCCGTCGCTGCTGTCGTCGAGGCTGAAGGCGGGGTAGCGGTTGATGACCTGGACGGCGGCCGGGACCGGCAGGGTCTCCACGTCCCGACCGACTCCGCGAGTCACGTCGGTCACGTAGACCACCCCCGCATCGGCTTCTCCGGAGGCCACCTTGGCCAGCGTGGCCCGCACGTCCGGCTCGTAGGAGGCCACGCTGGGGTCGACGCCGGCCAGCGCCAGCATCTGCGCGGCGGCCTCCCCGCACGGCACCTGCTCGGCGCACAGCACCAGGGTCACGCCCCCGCCGGCCAGGTCGTCGAGCGAGGAGATCCTGGCAGGGTTCCCGGGCGCCAGCGCGACGGTCAGGCTGTTCGTCGCCACGATGGTCGGCTCGCTCGCTGAGGTGTCGAGTACGTCCAAGGGTGCCTCCCCGGCGAGCACCGCCACGTCGGCGTCCACCCCTGCGTTCAGCTGCTGCACGATCTGGGACGAGGCGGCATAGGAGACCTCGAAGCTGTCGTCAGGATGCTGCTGGTGGGCCAGGTCGATGAGGGTCGGCATCACGTCCGCCAGGGAGGAGGCGGCCAGGAGGGTGACGGTGTCACCGCCGCCTCCACTGCAAGCGGCCAGGGCGAGCGGCAGGGCAAGTCCGACGACGAGCGTTCTTCTCACCGTGGCACGCCGACCGTCACGTGGGTGGCCTTGATCGAGGCCACGGCGACGCTCCCGACGTCCAACCCCATCTCCCGGACCGCCTCGGCGCTGAGCAGCGACACCAGCCGGAAGGGACCGGCCTGCAGGTCGACCTGGGCCATCACCGTGTCCATCACGATCCGGGTGACGATGCCGCGCATCTGGTTGCGGGAGGAAGTCGAGCCGAGCGTGCCGATGGCCGGTGGCGTATGCAGCTCGGCGGCCAGCGCAGCCACTTCGACGCCCGGAATGACGGACTTGCCCGACGCATCCTTGCTGGAGGTCAGTCGGCCGCTGTCCACGGCGCGACGCACCGTGTCGGGAGAGACGCCAAGGAGCGCAGCTGCTTCGGTAACCCGCATATGCGACATAATCTTCAGCATACAGCCGCAAATGCGCCGCTAGCCATCTGTTGAGGTCCTGCCTACGGCGCTAGGCCAAGTCTGAGGGCGGTTCCAGCGGGGTGAGATCGGGTCGCTTGGGACGCACGTGGTCCCCCGAGGAGCGTCCCTGCACCCGCCGCTGCACCCATGGTCCGGCGTACTCCTTGGCCCACAGGGCGTTGCTACGCATCATCTCCATCCGACCCGGCGACGGCTGCGGTGGCAGCGGCACGTGCCAGTCGGCGTCCGCCGGATCGTGACCCAGGGCGGCATATGCGGCCAGAGCGATGCGGCGATGGCCTTCGGTCGTCATGTGGATGCGGTCGTCGGCCCACATCCGCCAGTCCTTCAGGAAGTCGAAGCCCCACTGGTTCAGCACGTAGCAGCCCTGTCGTTGGGCAATCTTCCAGACGTGGGCGCTGTACGTCGCCATCCTCCCGCGATAGCGCTGGATGACCGGAGCCTCCGAGGGGTCCGACGGGGTCACCAGCAACACGTCGGCGCCGGTGGCCCTGATCTTCGCTGCGGCCTCCTCCAGCTGAGCTGCGAGCGCGTCGAGGTCTGCGCGGGGGCGCAAGATGTCGTTCCCGCCCCCGGCCAGGGTGACCAGGTCCGGAGCCAGGCCGATGGCCTGATCCGTCTGCTCCCCGGCGATGGCGTCGAGCTTGCGTCCCCGGACGGCGAGGTTCGCGTACTGGAAGCCGTCGACGTGGGAGGCCAACAGCGCGCTCAACCGGTCGGCCCACCCGATGAAGGCGTTCTCGGCGGCTGGGTCGGGGTCGGACATTCCCTCGGTGAAGCTGTCTCCGATGGCCACGTAGCGGCGCCACGGCTGGGCCTGCGGGCGGATGCTGCCCGCTCGGTGGGCCGCGCCGAACGGCATACCGGGGCTGTTCTCGTCGGTGGAAAGTGGTGCAGGGTCGCCGTTCACGTCAAGGTCCAATCGATCGGCTCTCCGCCCTGGGAGCGCAACAGGTCGTTTGCGGTGCTGAAGGGCTTGGAACCGAAGAAGCCGTTTCGTGCCGACAGAGGTGAGGGATGGGCGCTCTGCACGGTCGGCACATCTCCCAGCGAGGAGGCGAGGGAGCGAGCGTCGCGGCCCCACAGGATCGCGACCAACGGGCCACCCCGCTTGACCAGGGCGTCGATCGCCACTGCGGTGACCGTCTCCCAGCCCTTGCCGCGGTGGCTCGCCGGGGCTCCGGCGCGCACCGTGAGCACCCTG
>JBASAN010000461.1:0-2628 GCA_049650625.1 Ornithinimicrobium sp. | reverse complement strand
CTACGTCGCCGGACTGGACGTGATCCGCGGTGAGCCGGCATACCGCTTGCTGTTGTGTGTCTTCGTTGCGCAAGCCCTCGCGGTGGGCATCATGCTCGGCGCCGCGCAGTACGTCGCGACCTACGTGCTGGGCAACCAAAGCGCACTGACCTTCATCTTCCTCGCTCTGGTCGGCCCGGCGTTGGTGGTGATGCCGCTGTGGACCCGGTATGCCGCCCGCCACGGCAAGCCGGTCGCCCTGCGGACCGCATCGATCGGCTTTCTGGCCGCCACGCTGGGTCTGCTCGGCTTGCTCGTTGCCCCCGGGTGGTGGGTGTACGTGGTGGTCGCGCTCGCCGGTGTCTCCTACGCCGGGATGCAGCTGTTCCCCCTCGCGATGCTGCCGGACGTCATCAACGCCGCCGGTCGTGAACGCGGAGGGACGATGAGCGGTGTCTGGACGGCAGGCGAGACGGCCGGCTTGGCGCTGGGACCGAGCATCGTGTTGATCGCTCTGGCCCTCGGCGGGTTCTCCTCCAGCGTCGGCGGCGTCATCGTCGACCAGCCGGAGTCGGCGAGGGTCGCCATCGTGCTCGCCTTCTCGGCTCTGCCCGCCGTCCTGGTCTCGCTCAGCCTGCTGGTCTTGGGTCGCTATCGCGAGCCGGTGCTCTCGTCCGCAGCAGCCGAACCAAACCTGCGACAGTCCGGTGAGGACCCCTCAGGGCCACCTCACCTTGGTAGCCTCGATCTATGACGAACACTGCCGCAGCAGGGTCATCACCCATCGACATCATCGTGATCGGCTTCGAGGGAAACCAGTTCAACGGAGCCATCGCCCCCGAGATCGCGCGACTGCACGACACGCAGACCGTGCGCCTGGTCGACATGGTGTTCGTGCGCAAAGACGCCGACGGAGTCCCGAGCTCGATGACGGGGGCCGATTTCGAGGACGGCACATCGAGCCCCTTCCCGGCGGTGACGTTGCTGCAGCCGGGGGCGCTCGGGATCGACGACGTCTCGGAGGTCGCAGACGACCTGGCTCCGGAGAGCTCGGCGTTGGTGATCGCCTTCGAGAACACGTGGGCGGGTGCGTTCATCGCCGCGGTCCGCGAGTCCCGGGGCGAAGTGCTGCGGTTCACCCGGGTCCCCTCGGACCTGGCACAGACCACGTTGGACCAGTCCGCCGGCAGCGCCGACACCCACTGACCGACCGCCCGTCGTGGACCTTTCACCGCCGTTCGACGCGCCCGCCATTCTGAGCCGGTTGTCGGCATACCGCGAGCACGATGCGCCGACCCATGGAGGTCGTGTGCTGTCCTACGTCTACGACAGCGGCCGACCGGAGCTCGACGCCCTCGCCGCAGACGCCGCTCGGATGCTGCAGACCGTGAACGGCCTGGACCCCACCACCTTCCCCTCGGTGGCGCTGATGGAGGGTGACCTGGTGGCGTTCGGGCGGTCGATGCTGCATGGCCCGACTGCCACGGGCTCGATCACCTCCGGTGGCACCGAGAGCTGCATCCTCGCCGTCAAAGCAGCGCGGGACCTGTGGCGCACGCGCCAGTCCGGCCGCGAGGGCCGCCCTTCGATCGTGCTCGCTACCTCGGCCCACGCGGCCTTCCACAAAGCTGCCCACTACCTGGGCCTCGATGTCGTCCTGATCTGTGTCGACCCGGTCACCGGGCTCCCCGACGCCTCCGCCATGGCCGAGGGCATCGACGACCGGACCGCGCTCGTCGTGGTCTCCGCGCCGTCCTACCCCCACGGAGTGATCGACCCGGTGGCCGACGTCGCCGAGGCAGCGCGCCGTGCCGGAGTTCCCTGCCACGTCGACGCCTGTGTCGGCGGATGGATTCTGCCGTGGTGGCATCGTGCGGGTGGACCGGCGCTGCCGCCGTGGGACTTCCACGTGCCGGGGGTCAGCAGCATCAGCGCGGACCTGCACAAGTTCGGATACGCGCCCAAGGGCACGTCGCTCCTGCTCTTCGCCGACCCCGAGCTGGACCGTGCCCGCTACTTCGCCCTGACCGACTGGCTGGGCTACCCGGTCGTCAACCCCACCGTGCTGGGCACCCGGTCGGCCACCTCCCTGGCGGCGGGCTGGGCCGTGGTGAGCGCCCTCGGCGAGCAGGGGTACGTCGACCTGACGACTCAGGTGGTCCACGCCACGGAGACGGTGCGTGCGGAGATCGAGGACATCCCCGGGCTGAGCGTGCACGGTGCGCCGAGCGGGCCCCTGATCGCCGTCCGCAGTGACCCCGGGGTGGACGCCGACCAGCAGGTCGATCCGCATCGGTGGGCCGCCGAGGTGGCGGCGCACGGGTTCGTCCTTCAGGGACAGCCGGGCTTGCAGCAACCTGACGGAACGTCCATCGCGAGGACCACCCACCTCACGATCACCCCGGTCACCGAAGGTCTGTTGGCCGAGTTGCTCCCGGCCCTGCGGGCGGGCGCCGATGCTGCTCGGGGTGACAGTGCTTCGGCCCTGGCGTCCCCTTCTCCCCCTGACGCGGACGCAGCCCCGAGCGACGGCATACCCGATCCTGCGGCCCTGGCTCATACTGCGCGCACGACAGGGGAGATCGACCTGACCGCCGTGCTGGCGCTGATCGAAGCCCTGCCTCGCGAACAGTCGGCGCAGCTGCTGAC
>JBASAN010000460.1:0-2816 GCA_049650625.1 Ornithinimicrobium sp. | reverse complement strand
ACCCGTGGCCGGGCACCATCACGTCGATGTAGCCGCCGCGGTCGGTACGCACGACCACCGAGGCCGCGCCGATCTCGATGCGAATCGCCGTGTTCAGCGCCGGTGCAGTGACAAAAGCCCGCCACCCGCGCCGCGTCAGGTCCGCTTCCTCGACCTCCTGCCGGGACGGCCCTGAGGCGACATCGTTGTCCGGAGCATCGGTGCCGGGCGGTTCTTGACTGAGCAGGACCCGAGCCATCACGCGGACGGTCCCGGAGTTGCCGTAACCGGTGTAGCCGATCAGGCGCTCCTGCCAGCCGCGGGCTCGAAGCACCGACTCGACGTTGCCGAAGACGGCGTTTTCCAGCAGTGCGGCGATATGCGGGCGTGCCATGCGCCATACCCTAGGTGCGAGACATCAACGGAAGGTGAGCGGTCGCCCGAGGGCCGTCAGTCGCGGACGGTCGAGGGGTCGACCTTGCCGCCGCGAGCGTCCTTGTCGCCGGCTTTGACCTTGGCCTTGGTCTTGTCCTTCGCGGGGCGGTCTGCCTTGTCGGCCGAGGCGGTCGCGACCCGGTCCAGAGCCGCCCACGTCGGTCCGTCCACCTCCCCGGTCACCTCGATGCCTGCCTCGGCCTGGGCCGAACGAACGGCTTTCTCGGTGTTCGGTCCGAAGGCTCCGTCCGCCTCTGCTCCCAGCAGCTCTTGAACCTTGACCACGACAGGGCCCTTGTCGCCGTTGGCCACGGTCGTCGACCGGTACGGAAGCGTGGGGTGGTCCGCTAGCTCCAGCTGGTGCCACAGCAAAGCGGAGGTCTGCTCGCTGGCGGTCAGCAACGGATCCTCCGTGGTGAAGTCGAGCAAGGCCTGCGCGGTGCCCGGCCCGAACGAACCGTCCGCCTCGATCCCGAGAGCCTTCTGCAACAACTCGACCGCGGGGCCCCTGGACCCTTGCTCCAAGACCGTGCGCTTGTACGGCGTGTAAGGCGTCGTCATCGACTCGTCCAGCGGCACCGCCAACCCCGCCTCGGGGATGATGGGCAGGCTGCGGTCCATGGCGGCGGCGTAGGTCAGCTGGTCCATCACGCCCGTCTGCGGGATGCCCTTCTCGTCCTGCCAGACCAGCAGCGCCTCCCGCGTCGTCTCGTCGAGCACGCCGGTGGCCTTGACGCCTAGCAGCGGCTGGACCAGGCTCACGCCCTCACCCGACCCACCAGGACGCACCGAGGTGTAGCCCGTCTCCGGGGCACTGATCAACCCGGTGGGGCACGGTTCGGTGCGGACGCCGACCGGAATCGCTGCGTACTGACCGGCCACCACCGCACACGGACCGTGGTCGACCTCTTCCAGAGCCAGGCCCGTCCACCACGACGTGCGCATCATGGCCCCGTCCCAGGTGAAGGAGAAGTGAATGTGGTCGGTGTGCGCCGACTGACCGGCATACCCCTGCCAACCGCTGCCGTTCGGGCGCCAGGAGTGAGCGTTCCAGATGATGGACTGGATGCCGAAGCGCTTGGCCATCTCACCGTCGTTGGCCGTCAGCCACGTCGCGACCGAGTCACCGATCCGACGGTCGGACGGATTGCCGGCGTCCAACGGCCAGTCCAGAGCGCGACCGTCGTAGTGGTCGGACTTCTGGTCGATGCACGAGCGCGAGGTGGTGTAGTGAGTGCGGTTGTACGTGGTGCCGATCAGGTTGCCGAACGCCTCTACCCCGGGCTTGTCCACGGGGTCACAGATGACGTTGGCCTGCCACGGCTCGGCCGCGTCGATGTCCTTTGGCAGCTCGGCGTTCTCGGGTGGGCTGGGCACGGGGTATGCCGGGTCGGCTTCGAGCAGAGGAAGCGGCGACGGACCCGTGGCATGACCGCCGTAGCCGCTGCCCTTCCGGGTCTTCGACGAACTGCTTGACGTGGTGTCGTCCGTCGACGCCGTGTCTGGGGTGGACTCCTGGTCGGTGCTTGCCTCGGAGGTGTCTTCGGTAGAGCTCGTCGGTCCTGTCGTCGCGGTATCCGCCGGAGTCGTGTCGTCGGTTTCCTGCGCCATGGCCCCCGTGGCGAAACTCATCGACAAAACAACTGCTAAAGCTAACGAGCGGCGAAAGCCGCGTCCCCCTGCGGACACACTGAACTCCTTGGAAGTATCAAACGAATAAGCGGAACTGTATGCCCCCCTTCCAGGTATTGCCTAGTGGGGGATCAGACCGTTACCTCACCGTCACCAAGCCGTCAGACTCCATGTGACTGATGTGACTTCTGAGGCTGGTGGGACGCTTGTGGTTCAGCCCTGGGCGTCGGCCAGCTTCGCCACCTGCGCGTCGATCACCGACACGAGCTGGTCCTCGTCCAGGCCCGTGGAGAAGCCCGCGACGATCATCTGGTCTTCCATCCTTCCACCCATGATCATGTCTACGGTGAGCTCACCCATGGCCACGGACAGCTTGGTGCCATCGAGGGAGTCGAGGTCCTCGAAAGTCATCACCATCGAGCCTTCAGCCTCGTCCAGGGTGATCTCGTCGCATTCTTCGTTCACCGACGCTAACGGCTCCAGCGGAGACTCCCCCTCCACGGTTGCCACCACCACGTTGACGGTCGTGGGCAACGGTGTCGAGGCATCTCCCTGACTGAAGAGCACACTGGACTGGGCGGTGAAGTCGTCATTGCTCAGGTCGGTGGCTTCGAGTGCTTCCAGGCACACGTCCGGCACGTCCTGATCCTGCAACAGCGCGGCCAGGGAGTCCTCGGAGGGGGCGTTCGTCGGGTCCGCGTTGTCTGGGGAAGACTCCTCGACCTCCCCCCGGGTGAACCCATCCAACGGGAACTCTTCGCTGGTCAACA
>JBASAN010000459.1:0-2929 GCA_049650625.1 Ornithinimicrobium sp. | reverse complement strand
CCCTGAGGCCACGCCAACGCAGCGGTGGATGGTGATGACGGCCTGCCACCCCAAGTTCAGTGCCGCCCAACGGATTGTGGCCTTCAGCTCCTTCGACTTCCAGCAGCCGCGCTCCCAGGGCCGCCCGGCCGAGCTCGACGGATGACGCCCTGATGTACGGCGCTGTATGGCGATCGCTTCCTGGACCCATGTGGCTCCGGCTGGTCCTGGCTCTCGTCCTGCTGGCCTCGGTGGTGGTCATCCTCTTCCTGTGGGTCTTCCCGGGCGTAGCACCGCTCATGCCGTTCAACGACAACACGATCGGCTAGCAGCCCGCGTCGTATGACAGGTGTCATGTCGCTCCAGTGACGACTGGGGATGGGCGTACCCCGCCCCGCCCATGATGCTGGAAGGCATGAGCATTCTCACGACGGACCGGAGCGTCCAGCCACTCACCGCTATCAGCCTTTCCGGGGTCACCAAAAGTTTCGGCCGGGCAGGTTCCAGGACGCGCGTGGAGGCCGTTCGCGGTGTCGACCTCGACATCCACCCGGGCGAGATCGTGGCCTTCCTCGGCCCGAACGGTGCGGGGAAGACGACCACTATCGACATGATGTTGGGCCTCACCCAACCGGACCAGGGAACGGTCACCGTCCTAGGACAGCCACCGCGTGAGGCCGTGTCCTCGGGCCGGGTGAGTGCCGTTCTGCAGACCGGAGGGCTGCTGCGGGACCTATCCGTGCGCGAGACGATCCGGATGATCGCCTCCACCTTTGAGGATCACAGCTCGGTGGACGACGTCATGGCTCGCGCCGGGCTGGAGGGGTTGGGCAACCGCAAGGTCTCCAAGTGCTCCGGTGGTGAGCAGCAGCGCCTCCGCTTCGCGCTCGCGCTGCTGCCCGATCCTGACGTCCTGATCCTGGACGAACCGACGGCCGGCATGGACGTCTCGGCCCGTCGCGACTTCTGGGCATCGATGCACGCCGAGGCGGCCCAGGGCCGCACGGTCGTCTTCGCCACGCACTACCTGGAAGAAGCCGACGCCTTCGCAGATCGGATCGTGTTGATCGCCAGCGGATCCATCGTGGCCGACGGCACCACCCAGGCGATCCGTGCACGCGCGACCGGCCGCTCGGTCAGCGCCGACCTGCCCTCCGAGACCGACCCGTCCACGGTGGCGGCGCAGCTCCGCGGCATACCGGAGGTCGGCCACGTGAGCGTCGAGGGGCACCGGATCTGCGTCCTGTCCGGCGACTCCGACGCCATGGCCAGGTTGTTCCTTACCGAGCTGGGGGCACGCAACCTCGAGGTCGCGATGGGCTCCTTGGAAACTGCCTTCATCACCATCACCGGAGAGAGCGCCGTGCAGGACACGAGCACGGAAGAGGCCCACGCATGAACACCACCTATCTCGCCCTGGAGACCCAACGGATCACGCGCGACTACGTGACGATGTTCTTCACCGCTGTTCTCCCGGCGTTCTTCTTCCTGATCTTCGGCGCCGCACAGGACTACTCGAGCGAACCGGCCGGCAACGGCAACGTGGCGATGTACATCATGATCTCGATGGCCGCATACGGCGCGGTAGTCGCCACCACCGGTATCGGCGGGATGGCCGCGGTCGAACGGATGCAGGGCTGGGGTCGCCAGCTGGCCCTGACGCCGATGAGCGACGGTGCCTACGTCGCTATCAAGTCCACGATCGCGCTGTTGATCGCCGCGATCCCGATCACGCTGGTCTTCCTGCTGGGCGCCCTGACCGGGGCTGAGGGAGACGCCCGGGTCTGGGTCCTCAGCGCCGTGATCCTGCTGCTTGGAGCGACCACCTTCTCCCTCTACGGCCTGTGCTTCGGTCTGGCCTTCCGCTCCGAAGCAGCGGTCAGCGCGGCCAGCGGGACCCTGGTCATCCTCGGCTTCATGGGCAACATCTTCTTCCCGCTCACCGGTTGGCTGCTGACCGTGGCCAAGTTCACACCGCTCTACGGCTACGTGCAGTTGGCGCGCTATCCGTTGACCGAGGGCTTCAACCTCGACACCACGACCGGAGCGATGATCGAGGAGTCCTGGTGGGTCCCGGTGGTTAACGTGGCCGTATGGACCCTGATCCTCGCGGTGCTGGCGACCGTTCTTGTACGCCGAGGGCGCGGTCGTCAGTGAACGAGAAGCCTGCGTCACGGGACCCCTGGGAACGGTGGGGGTGGTTGATGAGCACGATCTGGCTGGTCTTCCTTCTCTTCCCTCTCTTCGCTGCGCTGAGCGCTCCCACCGCCTGGGGATGGCGGACCGCCACCATCGTCGGGCTCGGTGTCTTCGCTGTCGTCTACACCGAGGCGTTCGTCCGCCTCAGCCACGCCAACAGCCCAGCACGCCACTACTCCCTGGGCGTCTCGCGCTTCGCGATCCTGCTGGTCTTGAGTTTGGCCATGACGCCGGTGCTGCGATGGGACGCCTTGGGTCTCACACCGTTCCTCGTGTCCTTCGCCTCCTTCTTCTTCAGCCCTCGCGCTGCTCTCGGGGTCATCGGCGCGTCGTTGACGCTCGCCGGCCTGGGCATCTGGCTCGCCGGCCCGGAGCAGTGGGTCTTCCCCGGCATCATTCTGCTGGTCGGGGTCAGCACGCTGCTGGTGTCCAACCTCGACCGGCGAGAGTACGAGCAGCGCGAGATGCGCACCCAGATGACCCTTGAGGCCGAGCGCGGGAGGGTGGCCCGGGACGTGCATGACGTGCTGGGGCACTCCTTGACGGTGATTACCGTCAAGGCCGAGCTGGCCGAACGCGTGATGGATCAGGACCCCGAGCGGGCCAAGGAAGAGCTGGCGTCGATCCGCGCTTTGAGCCGTCAGGCCCTCAGCGAAGTGCGCACGACGGTCGGGGGGCTTCGATCCGCTCGCTTGGAGGACGAGCTGGTCACCGCCCACGCTGTCCTCACCGACGCCGGGATCCGGGCCAC
>JBASAN010000458.1:0-5110 GCA_049650625.1 Ornithinimicrobium sp. | reverse complement strand
CGCCGTCCATCGGTGGCGTCAACGTGCCTCGCGGCAACGGGATGACCGTCACCGTGCGTCGGGGAGCCTCCTTGACGGACTTTGCGGACAAGGTCAATCTCGACCCCACATCGCTGGTGGCGGTGCTCTTCCATCTGGGAGAGATGGCCACGGCAACAGCGTCACTGGACGAGGACACCTTCGGCATCCTCGGCAACGAGCTGGGCTATGACATCCGGTTGGTATCTCCGGAGGAGGAGGAGCGCGAGCTCTTCAGCGCCTACAACATCGACCTCGAAGCCGAGATCGAAGCGGAGACCGACGAGGACCTGCAGCCACGTCCGCCGGTCGTCACGGTGATGGGCCACGTGGACCACGGAAAGACGCGCCTGTTGGATGCCATCCGTCAGGCCGATGTGGCCGGAGACGAAGCCGGTGGCATCACGCAGCACATCGGCGCCTACCAGGTCCACACCAACCACGAGGGTCTCGACCGCGCGGTCACCTTCATCGACACCCCGGGTCACGAGGCGTTCACCGCCATGCGAGCTCGTGGTGCGAAGGTCACCGACATCGCCATCCTCGTCGTCGCAGCCGACGATGGTGTGATGCCGCAGACGATCGAGGCGTTGAACCACGCTCAGGCGGCCGACGTGCCGATCGTGGTCGCGGTCAACAAGATCGACGTCGAAGGTGCCAACTCGGCCAAGGTCCGACAGCAGCTGACCGAGTACAACCTGATCGCCGAGGAGTACGGCGGCGACACGATGTTCGTCGACGTCTCGGCCAAGGCGGGCGAGAACATCGAGGCTCTGTTGGAGGCCGTGCTGTTGACGGCCGATGCAGCGCTCGACATGCGAGCCAACCCGGACAAGGACGCCCGTGGCGTCGCGATCGAGGCCAATCTCGACCGTGGTCGTGGTGCCGTCGCCACCGTGCTGGTCCAACAGGGCACCCTGCGCGTCGGTGACGCGATCGTCAGCGGTGCGGCGCACGGTCGTGTTCGCGCGATGCTCGACGAGCACGGCAACAACCTGAAAGAGGCGCCGCCTTCGCGTCCCGTCCAGGTGCTGGGCCTCGCCTCGGTGCCGCGTGCCGGTGACACGTTCCTGGTGGCTCCCGATGACCGGACCGCCCGTCAGATCGCCGAGAAGCGTGAAGCGGCGGACCGCCAGGCCTCGCTGGCCAAGTCGCGCAAGCGGATCAGCCTGGAGGACCTCAACCAGGCTTTGGCTGCCGGCAAGGTCGACACGCTCAACCTCATCCTCAAGGGCGACGTGTCCGGTTCTGTGGAAGCGCTCGAAGACGCGTTGCTGCAGATCGACGTGGGTGAGGAGGTCGACCTGAGGATCATCGACCGTGGTGTTGGTGCGATCACGCTGAACAACATCAACTTGGCCATGGCCTCGGATGCGATCGTGTTGGGCTTCAACGTCCGGGCTGAAGGCCAGAACGCTGAGGTCGCCGAACGAGAAGGTGTGGAGATCCGCTACTACTCGGTGATCTACCAGGCCATCGAGGACATCGAGAACGCGCTGAAGGGCATGCTCAAGCCGGAGTACGTCGAAGAGACGGTCGGCACGGCGGAGGTCCGCGAGATCTTCCGCTCGAGCAAGTTCGGCAACGTGGCGGGGTCCCTGGTCCGCAGCGGCGAGCTGCGGCGCGGCGCGAAGGCACGTATCACGCGCAACGGAGTGGTGATCACCGAAGGGTTGGAGATCGCCGGACTGCGGCGCTTCAAGGATGACGTGACCGAGGTACGCGACGGCTACGAATGTGGTGTCAACCTGGGGTCGTTCAACGACATCCAGGTCGACGACCTGATCACCACGTACGCCATGAAGGAGAGTCCTCGCAGCTGACCAAGCTGCCGCCACCCGGCCGACATCGCTTCGTCGACGTCGGCCGGGTCGGCGAACACCACACCACCTGTCAATCAACTGGAGGAGACATGGCGGACAAGGCTCGGGCCCGCAAGGTTGCTGAACGCACCAAGGTGTTGGTGGCCGGTGGCTTGGACACGCTGGTCAAAGACCCAAGGTTGGGATTCGTCACGATCACGGATGTCCGTGTCACCGGCGACCTGCAGCACGCCACGGTCTTCTACACGGTGCTCGGCGGCGCCGAGGAGCGTGAGGCCGCCTCCGAGGTGCTGGCCACCTATCGCGGGCGCATTCGGTCCCACGTCGGCAAGGGCCTGGGGATCCGACTGACCCCGAGCTTGGAGTTCGTGTTGGACGCGCTGCCCGAAGACGCGGCGCATCTCGACGATGTGATGCGTCAGGTGCACCAGCGCGACGCAGAGCTGGCCGCGGGGCGACAGTCAGCGGCCTATGCCGGGGATCCGGACCCCTATCGCAAACCGCATCTGGACGAGGCCGACGAGTCGCCGGAGTGAGCTTGGACGGGCTGCTGGTGATCGACAAGCCGGCGGGTTGGACCAGTCATGACGTCGTGGCCCGGACGCGGCGTTTGTGCAGCACAAGGCGGGTCGGCCATGCCGGCACCTTGGACCCGATGGCCACTGGAGTGCTGGTGCTCGGGGTCGACCGTGCGACCAAGCTGCTGACCTTCCTGGTGGGGCTGGACAAAGCCTACGTAGCCACGATCCGGCTGGGGCAGACCAGCGTGACCGACGACGCCGAGGGGGAGGTCGTCCCGGGATCGGACGCGAGTGGGCTGCGAGAGAGCGATATCCGTACAGCAGTCGCGTCGCTGACCGGTGACATCACCCAGCGTCCCAGCGCGGTCAGCGCCATCAAGGTCGACGGCGTGCGGTCTTACGCGCGGGTGCGATCGGGCGAGGACGTCGCGCTTGAACCGCGTCCGGTCACGGTGCGCCGGTTCACCGCGAGCCGCAGTCCAGCCCTCGGTGGCGAGCCCCCCGGGACCCTCGACCTCGACGTGGAGGTCGAGGTGACCTCTGGGACCTACGTGCGGGCCCTGGCTCGCGACCTCGGCGAGCTCCTCGGGGTGGGCGGACACCTGACCGCCCTGCGGCGCACTCGCGTCGGCCGATACGACCTCGACTCGGCGCTGACCCTCCAGGCTGTCGAAGCCGATCCGGTCGCCGCCCTCGTTCCGATGGCGCAGGCTGCGGGGGCCGCCTTCGCCTCGCGCCGACTGACCGAAGCCGAGGAACGTGCGTTGCGTTACGGCCAGCGGATCGAGCGATCGGGGGAGCGCAGCGACGATCCGGTGGCGGGGATCGGCACCGACGGTGAGCTCGTAGCGATCCTTGACGAGTCCGGCGAGGACACACGTAGTCGCGTCGTCTTCCCCCGCGGTTAGAGTAGCGGCCGTGGATCGCTGGACGAAGGTTGAGGACGCGCGAGAAGGTTCCCGACCCAGTGTCGTCACGCTGGGCAACTTCGACGGAGTTCACCGAGGTCACCAGGCCGTCCTGCGCACGGTCGCCCAGCGTGGCCGTCAGGCGCAGCTGCGCAGTGTCGCGGTCACGTTCGACCCTCACCCCGTGGCGGTGCTCCACCCGGAACGGGCTCCGGCGCAGATCACTGGCCCGGACTACCGTACGGACCTGATCGAGCAGTGCGGACTGGATGCCACGCTGACCCTGCCCTTCACGCATGAGTTCGCCCAGCTGACTCCCGAGGCTTTCGTGCAGCAGGTGTTGCTCGACGGGTTGGACGCGGCCGTGGTGGTCGTGGGGGCCGACACCCGCTTCGGGATCCGCAACTCCGGTGACGTACAGACGCTGCGAGAGCTGGGTCTTCGATACGGGTTCGAGGTCGCTACGCACGACGTGGTCGGCGAGCAGGTCGACGGGCAACGGGCGTGGTCCTCCAGCGGCGTCCGGGCCGCGTTGCTGGCGGGGGACGTCAGCGCGGCCAGCGAGGTGCTCGGTCGACTGCACCGCGTCAGCGGTCGCGTCGTGCACGGCCACCACCGGGGTCGGGAGCTGGGGTACCCCACCGCGAACCTCGGCCCGGACAGCCTGGGAATGGTGCCGGCCGACGGCGTCTACGCCGGCTGGCTGGAGCGGCTCGACCGGCCCGCTGATCACGACGATCGTCGCCTCCCCGCAGCGGTCTCGGTCGGCACGAACCCGACGTTCACCGATGTCACGATCCGCACGGTCGAGGCCTACGTGCTGGACCGCGTGGACCTGGATCTCTACGGCGAGGAGGTCGGCGTGGATTTCGTGAGTCGGCTGCGCGGCAACACCAAGTTCGACTCCATGGACGAGCTCATTCAGCAGATGGCCCGGGACGTGTCGGTATGCCGATCCGTGCTGCTGGGCTGAACCGACCGGGCGCAGGGCTGGGCTGGGGCGTGCGGGCGCCGAGTGCGTCTGAGCGGTACCTGCGGACCGACTGGGGGCTGTTTGTCGCGGCGCTGGGTCTGTCGCTCCTCGGGGCGATCGTGATCTGGTCGACCACGCACAACGCCGTCGGCACCTCCCTCACGGTCCGGCACCTGGTCAACACCGCCGTCGGCGTGGCCGCTGCTGTGGCGCTGGTCCGGGTCGACGTTCGGTGGCTGAGGGCGGCGGCTCCGTTCATCTACCTGGCGGGGCTCGGTGGGCTGATCCTTGTCCTGACCCCGGTGGGACAAGTGGTGAACGGCTCGCGCTCCTGGCTTTTTCTCCCGGGGGGGTTCTCGCTGCAACCGGCCGAGCTGGCCAAGATCGGACTCGCTATCGGACTGGCGATGACGCTTTCGGCGAGCCGTGACCGGACAGCCGCGCCAACCGCACGGGAGGTTCTTCCGGCATGGGTTCTAGGAGGTGTGCCGGCGTTGTTGATCTTGGCCCAGCCCGACCTGGGAAGCGCGCTGGTGCTGGGAGCGATGACCATCGGCGTCGTGGCGGTGTCCGGGGCCCGGTGGTGGTGGACGGCGGCAGCCGTGGCTGCCAGCGCGACGGCGGTGCTGGCGGCGTTGCGGGTCCCCCTCCTGGACCAGTATCAGGTGGACCGGCTGCTAGCTTTCGTCGATCCCAGCCTCGACCCGACCGGCATCGGCTACCAGAGCGCTCAGGTGCGTGTGGCGATCGGCTCCGGCGGGCTGAACGGATTCGGGCTCGGACAAGGACCCCAGACCCAGGGCGGCTACATCCCGTTCCAGGAGACGGACTTCATCTTCTCGGTGGTCGGCGAGGAATGGTGACTAT
>JBASAN010000457.1:0-2452 GCA_049650625.1 Ornithinimicrobium sp. | reverse complement strand
TGTCGGGGGTCGCTACGGGGTGACATCACCCCGCCGCTGGTCGCCACCTTGATCACGTCGGCGCCGGCGCGCACCAGCTCGCGGACGATCTTTCGCATCTCCTCGGTGCCGTCCACGACGGCGCGGGGTCGACCCGGGTGCTCCCCGAACATGGGCACATCCACCCCGCAGGGCTGCACGCCGTCTCCGTGTCCGCCGGTCTGGCTGATCATCGTCAGGGCCACCTGCATACGGGGACCAGCGATGAGACCCTGACGAACGGCTTCGGCCACCCCGAGGTCGGCGCCCCCGGCGTCACGCACCCACGTCACCCCCGTGCGCAGGGTCGCCTCGAGATGGTGGACCGCCTGGTAGTACGGGTACGAGAACGGTGTCTGCAGCATCCGCAGCAGGTTGACCTGGTCGAAGAGCACGTGCACGTGGCAGTCGAAGATCCCGGGCAGCACGGTGCTTCCGGTGCAGTCGACGAGCTCGTCGGCGTCCGTCTGGAGCCCGACACCGACCTCGACCACCCGCCCGTCGCGGACAAGGACGTCTGCCTGAGCGGGCTCAGCCCCGGTGCCGTCGAGCACGGTGCCATGCTGGAAGAGAACGGAGGTCATCGACGTACCGTATCCGCACCGCCCTGTGACGTGGACCACACCCGCACCTATCCTTTCCGTATGGCTCTCCTGCCTCTTTTCCCGCTGGGGACCGCGCTGATGCCCGGTTCTTTCCTGCCCCTGCAGATCTTCGAGGATCGCTACGTCGCGCTCCTGGAGGACCTGCTGCGCGACCAGGAGAGGCGACCACCGGTCTTCGGGGTCGTGGCTATCCGGAAGGGGTATGAGGTCGGCGCGACGGGAGCACGTGCGCTGCACACCGTGGGCTGTTCAGCACAGCTGCGCCAGGCCACCTCGTTGGGTGAGGACCGTTTCTTGATCGTCATCGAGGGTCGGACTCGGTTCCGGCTCGACGCCCTGCAGTCTGAGGGGCAGACTCCCTACACCCAGGGTGAGATCACCTGGCTGGAGGAGATCTCGGGGGATGAGCGCCAGATCTCCTCACTGGCCCAGGCCCTGCGTGGTGAGGTGGCGGCCTACCGGGCCACCCTCGGCAACGAGGCGCTGGAGTCGCCGGATGACGACCGGGAGCTGTCCTACTGGTTGCCGGAAGCGCTCGACCTCGACCTCAGCGATCGTCAACTGCTGCTGGCTAGTGAGTCGACCGAGACTCGCCTGCGGCTGAGCCGGCAGATGGTGCGTCGAGAAAGCGCCCTGAACTCCTCCCTGGGCACGACCAACAGCACGAGTCGTTCTTTCGGTGGACCGATGAGCCCCAACTAGCGCTTGACCTCCTACTCTGACGCCGACGGGCTCTGAGGCGCAGCACTTCTGATCAGGTGAGCAAATGCAGCACTGCTCTCTCCAGGGCGGCTTGGCGCTCGTCGCGATCCGCGAACGCCTGGTCGGTCGTCCGCCGGATGGTCTTTCCCTGCTCGTAGAGCTCCACTACCCGTGGGTCGACGTACGAGGAGCGGGCCAGGGTGGGGGTGTTGCCGAGGAAGGAGGAGACCTCCTTCATCGCCCCGGAGATCGCTCGCTTGCGGGAGGCGGCCGTCTCACCGTGCTCCTGGGTCTGCGCGAGCGCAGCCGCCGCGAGCACGGTGGCGTGCCAGGTCCGGAAGTCCTTCGCGCTGCCGTCGACTCCGGCAGCCTCCCGTAGGTAGTCGTTGACCAACACGGGAAGCACGGAGTGCCATGACCGTTGCTGCTTGTAGGCCAGGAGTCGCGGGTCCTCCGCACGCCTGCGGCGCATCGCCTCGACCGCCTCGATCACCGAGGCATCGTCGATGCGGATCCGGTGGGACACCCCTGACTTGCCGACGAAGGAGAACACCAGCCGCTCACGCTGTCGGCGAACGTGCCGCCGTTCCAGCGTGGTGAGACCGAAGCTTCCGTTGGTGTCGGCGTACACGTCGTTGCCGATCCGGAAGTATCCAAGATCGAGCAGTCGGATCGCTGCAGCGCAGGCCCGCTCCATCGGCATGCCCGGCTGACCCAGGTCACTCAGGACGACGCCACGGGCGGTGGTGAGGGCCTGACCGAAGGAGAGCATGCGTTCGAACTTCTCCGCGTCCCGACGCACCCGCCACTGCTCGTGGTAGAGATACTGCCGACGCCCGGCGTCATCGGTGCCCACAGCCTGAAGATGACCGTTGGCGAACGGGGTGATCCAGACGTCCCGCCAGGCCGGCGGGATGACCAGAGCCTTGATGCGCTCCACCTCAGCGCTGGGCAGACGGTCACCGGCAGCGTCGAGGTAGATGAATCCCGAGCCTGCGCGGCGGCGCGTCCAGCCCGCACTGTTCGGGGAGGTCTTGCGCAGTCGCACCATGGCACTGACGGTATCCGCAGCGTGCTCCGCCTTCTCGTCGGGCCCATCGTCGGCGACGTGCGGGACATGGGGAGGC
>JBASAN010000456.1:0-1815 GCA_049650625.1 Ornithinimicrobium sp. | reverse complement strand
GTACATGGACCAACCCAGCCCGCGCCGCGGCAAGCGGCATCAGGCATGCCGTTTCGGTCTTGGCCAGCCATGTCGCGACACGGTCGCCGGGTTTCAGGCCCTGCCCCCTTAACCAAAAGCTAAGCTGACCAACACGTAAGTTTAACGTCTTATAGTCTATGGCCTCGCTACGAAGCTGTAGCGCTACATCGGTATCGGCACCGCAAAGGGCCAGATGATCGATCGGCTTAGCAGGCGGAATATCGGCAAGAGAGATTAGAGATGAATGCAAGAACGGCCTCTGCTAGGGAAAATTTGAAATATGATCACGGTGCTATGACGTTAAAATGTGAATATCACGATAATCTGTCTGCAGCGAATGTCCATGCGGATGCTTCACTCGGCCGCACGGGCCAGCCGCAACTCTTTAACCGCCTGTCATGGATGGAGGGGCTGGAAGCAATGTGCCTCGACGGCGCTCCAACAAGCTTCGCCCACGCGCAAAAGGAAGGCGCGCATAGCTGGTTATTCCTGAAGAAAGAACGGTTTTTCCAGCATAGCGCGCTCGCCAACTGGTATAATTTCACAGCTGGACCGATATTTTTCGGGGCAAAGCACGAAGTGACGAAATTATCGCTTCTGTCCGCCATGGCCAAGAAATTGACGCGGAAATCGCACCGGATCACTCTCTCTCCTATGCCGGACGAGAACGACCTGGCGCACCTGACCGAGCGCGCATTTCGCCATTCGGGCTGGTTCGTGGTGCGAGAACAGTGTGACGAGAATCATATCCTGCACGTAAACGGCCGGACTTTCGACGATTACTGGAAAGGCCGTCCGGGACAGTTGCGCTCCACCGTGCGCCGGAAATCGAAGAAAAACGATGTCGCGATTCGTATCGAAACGCAGTTTACCGAAGAATGCTGGGAAGATTATCTCACTGTCTATCGGCGCAGCTGGAAACCCGAAGAGGGCAATGCCGATTTCCTGAAAGCCCTTGCGCAGCAGGAAGCAGCCGCGGGGTGCCTGCGCCTTGGCCTCGCCTATATTGACGGCACGCCGGTGGCCGCGCAATTCTGGACCAGCGAGAACGGCGAAGCTTTGATCCACAAGCTGGCCCATGACGAGCGTGCAATCAAATCTTCGCCCGGGACTTTGCTGTCGGCCGCGCTTTTCCAGCATGTGATCGATGTCGACAAAGTCGCGCTGATCGATTTCGGAACCGGAAACGACCGCTATAAAAACGACTGGATGGAGGAAATCCGGCCGCGCTACCGGCTCGACATGTTCTGGCCGCATAATCCGATGAGCTGGCCCTACATATTGAAACATTGGATTTCAGGCCTTGTCGCAGAGCGCAGAAATGGCTAATCAGCGCGGCACAGACAGCCATTGGGCGTGATATCAGGGGGCTTTGTTGACCGACGAACCTATTATGGAAGACCAGAATATCGACACTGTCGTGCGCAGCGTGTTGTGCGACGTACTGGGACTTTCGCCGGAACAAGTCGCCGAATTCGATGCCGATACCGAACTTTTCGGGGCATTGCCCGAACTGGATTCGATGGCCGTTGCCGGGCTCCTGACCGAAATGGAAGACCGCCTCGATATCATAATCGAGGATGACGAAGTCGATGGAGAGCTGTTCGAAAATTACGGCAATCTGCTCAAATTCGCGGAAGATAAAAAGGCGGCATGATTTCCACTTACGCCTTTAACGGGGCGCAGGAATATTGCCTGATACGCGGCGGCGATACGGGTGCGAGAGTCTGCATTCTCCCTCCATTATTCGACGAAATGAACCGGTTGCGCCGGACTTTGGTGGAAGCCATGTGC
>JBASAN010000455.1:0-3656 GCA_049650625.1 Ornithinimicrobium sp. | reverse complement strand
GCGCCGTTCTCGCCCAGCAGGGCGTGGACAGGACCGGGTCGCAGGTCGAGGTCGACCCCGTCGAGGGCGCGCACGCCCGGGAAGAGCTTGACCAGCTGGGTGCACACGAGCCTCATGAGGATCCCCTTCCGCGGCGCTGACTGACCAGGACGGCGCCGAGGACGACGGCGCCGATGACGAGGTCGACCCAGCGCGGGTTGATGCCGTACTGCGCCTGGGCGACGTCGACCAGGCGGACGATGAACGCGGCCAGGCAGGTGCCGAGCACGCTGACCACACCGCCGGTGAGCAGGACGCCGCCGATGATGGGCGCGGCGAAACTCGGCAGGAGCAGGTCGTCGCCGATGCTGGCGTTGACGCTGCCCGAGAGGGCGACAACGATAAGGCCCGCCACCCCGGCGAGCAGGCCGGACAGGGTGTGGGCGACCACCGTGCTGCGGTCGTTGGAGATGCCCGACAGGCGCGCTGCGAACGGGTTCCCGCCGCTGGCAAGCAACATCCGACCGGCGACGCTGCGGGCGAAGAACACCCATACCGCGACAGCAGTGGCTACGGCAGCCAGGAAGACGACGGGGAGTCCGAGCAGGTCCGCACGACCGAGTGAGACCAGGCCCGGGGAGTAGCGCTGGTAGGTCCCGGTGCCGTTGATCCCGAACCGCAGGCCGGCCACCACCGACATCGTCGCGAGGGTGACGATGAACCCGTTGATCCGGGTGAGCACGACCAGGACGCCGTTGATGAGACCGACCAGCGCGCCGGTCGCGAGACCGGCCGGCAGAGCCACCCACGGCGACACGCCGATGTCGACCATCAGCGACGCGGTGACCATGGCGCACAGCCCGGTGAGCACCCCGACCGACAGGTTGAGCTGGCCCACGGCGAGCACCATCATCTGCGCGAGGCCGATGACGATCGGGACGGCCAGGAACTGCAGCACCGCCCGGAGCGTCCCGGGCTGCAGGATGTTGCCCTGCGTAGTTGCCGCAAGCACGACGAAGCCGATCACCGCCACCACCGCGAGCACAAGCTCGGTGCGGTGCATGGACGCGCCGATCCGACGACGCGGTCGGACCTCGGACTGCAGCGTGGCGCTCATGGTCGGACCCCCCGGCGCTCGGCAAGGACGTGACGCACCCGGTCCAGCGAGAGGGCCACGAGCAGGACCACTCCGATGAAGACCTGGAGAGCGGCTGCCTCGAACTGCAGCAGGTTCAGGCCCTTCTGAATCACCGAGGTCAGGGTGGCTCCCAGTGCGGTGCCCAGGGCGCTGACGGTTCCGCCCGCGAGGAGCGTGCCGCCCAGGACGGGCGCGAGGAACGACGGCAGCAGGAACGACTCGCCGATGCTGGCGGAGAAGGCGCCGTTCGTCATGGCGAGCATGAAGCCTGCGAGTCCGGCCAGCAGGCCCGACAGTGCGTGTGCCGCGATGACGCGGCGCCCGACGGGGACGCCGCTGAGCCGCGCTGCCCGCAGGCTGGAGCCGGTCATGAGCACCTCGCGGCCGTGGCGGCTGCGGCCGAAGAACATGCCGACGACCACGAGAGCGACGAGCGCGAACGGGAGGAGCAGCGGCACCGGAGGGCCGCAGACCGGACCCACGCAGTAGTCGTAGAACGTGTCCGAGCGCAGTGCATCCATCCCGGCCGGACGCGTCGAGAAGGCCACACCGCCGGCGAATCGGTCGTAGAGCAGCGCAACGACGCCGAGCAGACCGAAGTCGAGGGCGAGGGTGACCACGAAAGAGTTGACCCCAGTGGTGGTGATGATGGTGCCGGCGAGTGCGCCGACGGCGCCGCCCACGACCAGAGCGACCAGAAGGCCAACCACCAGGGGTGCGTCGAAGCGGTCGAAGGTGAATCCGGCGGCGAAGGCGCCGAGCGCCGCCATCCGGCCGACGGCCAGGTTCATGTGTCCCAGCGACAGCGCGCACAACTGAGCCAGGCCCACCACGACGAAGACGCTGATGTCGCGTTGAAGGGGCACCAGGGTCAGGTCTACGTCGAGGAAGGCCGAACGCGCGCTGCTGAACAGCACGACCAGGACGATGATGACGACCACGAGTCCCACGCGGGGGTTCGCCCACCACGGCAGGCGCGACGCTCCTGTTGCCGCTGCCGGAGGCCCAGTCTCCCCGGTCGTGGTCGAGAGGCTGTCGTTCTTCGTCCCCGGATCCGTCTCGGTGCTCATCGCATCAACCTCCTCCACCTCGTTCACCTCGTTCACGCGACCCGCAACCCGTCGATGGCGTCGCGGTCCCAGTCGATTCCCAGACCGGGATGCTCGGGCATCCGGGCCGAGCCGTCCTCGATCCGCAGCTCGTCGTGCGTGATGGCACGCAGCTGCGGGATGTGCTCCAGCCAGCCGGACGCGCCCACCGCTCCGCACAGGCTCACGTGGAGCTCCATGAGGAAATGGGGGCAGACCGGTACGTGATGGGCTTCGGCCGCTCGGGCGGTACGCAACCACGGCGTGATTCCGCCGACACGCGCGACGTCAGGCTGTACAACGGCGGCGGCCCCTCGGACCATGTACTCCGCGAACTGCCCGGGGGAGTACAGCGACTCACCCACGGCGACCGGGACCGAGGTGGCCGCCGCCAACCGCTCGTGGCCGCGGACGTCTTCGGCCGGCAACGGCTCCTCGAACCAAGCAGCGCCGACCGTCTCGAGGTCCCGAGCCCTGCGCACCGCCTCGCCTAGGTCGAAGGCCTGGTTGGCGTCGACCATGAGTGCCGCTTCCGGCCCGATGGCCCTGCGTACCGCCTGCAGGCGCTCCGCGTCCTCGGCGGGCGATGGTTTGCCGATCTTGACTTTCACTCCGCCCGCACCGGCGGCGACGGCAGCCGCGCAACCCGAAACCAAGTCGTCCAACGACAGGTGCAGCCAGCCCGACTCCGTGTCGTACACCCGGATCCGGTCCTTGGCTCCGCCGGCCAGCACCCACAGCGGCATACCGACGGCCCGGCAGCGTCGGTCCCACAGCGCCGTGTCGATCGCCGCAAGGGCGAGTGAGGTGATCGCTCCGATGCTCGTGGCGCGCGTGCTCGCCACCAGATGCGCCCACACGGCCTCGAGACGCTCGGCGTCGAGGCCGACCAGCGTGGGGAGTAGGTGATCCCGCAAGAGGGCCAGCACGGCCGTACCACCGGTGCCGATGGTGTAGCTGTACCCGAGGCCGCTGGCGCCGTCGTCCGTTGAGACCTCGACGAACACCGTCTCCTGCTTGGTGAACGACTGGACGGCGTCGGTGCGGGGCTGCTCCACCGGGAGGTCGACCAGGAACGCCTCGGCGCAGGTGACTATCGCCCTCACGAGCAGCTGAGGTACTGGTCGTTGAACGCCTCCATGAGCTTCTCGGTCTTGGCTTCGCGCTCGCTGTCGTAGGTGCCGACATTCTGGTCGGTGACCACGAAGGACCCAGAGTCCACGATCGCGCCGGGCTCGCTCATGGTGCACCCCTCGAGCAGCTTGGCGAGGGCGTAGGTCCCGACCTCGGCCTGACCCACGGGGTTCTGCGTCACCGTCGCGGCCACGGCGCCGTCCTCGATGCCGGCGATGATCGAGGGGTCGTCGTCGATGGCGACCACCTTGATGGGCAGGCCGGCCGACTTGACGCCCTCGGCCGCAGCGACCGCAGGGTTGTAGGCGGTGGTCACG
>JBASAN010000454.1:0-9535 GCA_049650625.1 Ornithinimicrobium sp. | reverse complement strand
CCCTCAAACCGCACGCCGGGAACGCCGTCTCCGATCAGCAGCGGGGCTGACGTGAGGTAGAAGCGGTCGAGGACGCCGCCGTCCAGGAACCGGGAGACCGTCACCCCGCCTCCTTCGACCAGCACGCGACCCAGACCGCGCTCACGAAGCATGCTCACCACGGCCCGGGGGTCGAACCGTCCAGCTGCGTCCAGGGCCAGCTCCACCGTCTCCACCCCCGCACGGCGTGACCGGCTCTCCGAACGGTCTGCCGCCCGGTCGACCACGTCGGCACCTCGCACCCAGAGAGTGGGCGCCGCCGCGTCGTGGAAGATGCGGGCTTCGCCCGGTACGCGACCGCGAGGATCGAGAACCACCCGGGTGGGGTTGTCGCCCGGCACGGAGCGCACCGTGAGCTGCGGGTCGTCGTTGACGACCGTGGAGGCGCCCACCACCACGACGTCGACCAGCGCTCGGAGCCGGTGAAGGTGCTCACGGTCCTGGGCCCCCGAGACGAACTGGGCTTGACCCGTCCGAGAGGCGATGAACCCGTCCAGGCTCTGCGCGAGCTGGGCAATGACCGTGTGTGGCCCGTCCCCAGCCAACGGTCCGTAGCGGCTGAGGAGCACCCGGTCGGAGGAGGAGACGGCTTGGGCGGGCACGTCCCCGCTCAACAGGCGGGACCAGAGCCCGTCGTCGTTCGGGTCGTCGTGGTGCATCCGTTGGCGTTTCGTGGCCAGGTAGGTCGCGTTCTCGGTGCGCTCTGCCACGATCAGACTCCGCCGGGCCACCACCTGGACTCCGAACGCCTCGATCGCGCTCTGCTTGGCGGGGTTGGATGACAGCAAAGCGATCGAGTGAAGGCCCAGATCGAGCAAGATCCCGGCTGCGGCGGCGTAGTCGCGGGCGTCCGCTGGGTGCCCCAGGATGGTGTTGGCGTCGACCGTGTCCAGCCCACCGTCCTGCAGCGCGTAGGCACGCAGCTTCTCGACCAGCCCGATACCGCGCCCCTCATGACCGCGGAGGTAGATCACCGCTCCGGACCCGGACTCGGCGACCAACGCCATGGCCAGATCGAGCTGCTCGCCGCAGTCGCATCGGCGCGACCCCAGGGCGTCTCCGGTGAGGCATTCGGAGTGCAACCGGACGACGGGCGGCTCGGCCCGAGGCTCCTCGAAGGAGTCACCGCACACCAGCGCCACGTGCTCGTTGCCGATCGTGTCCCGGTAGCCCAGCATGCGGAACGTGCCGTGGCGGGTCGGCAGAACGGTCTCGACCACGCGGTCGACCATCGGCGAGGACGTCATCGGCCGGACCAGGGACGGGAAGCGCAGGAGGTCGACGGGGGCATCGGACAACCCTATGCTTCGAGCCGGCCCCCCGGGGCAGGGGTCAGCGGATCTGACCTTGGCCTTCCACGACCCATTTGGTGCTGGTCAGCTCAGGCAGGGCCATCGGTCCCCGCGCGTGCAACTTCTGGGTGGAGATCCCGATCTCCGCGCCGAAGCCGAACTCGCCGCCGTCGGTGAACCGGGTGGAGGCGTTGACCAACACGGCGGCCGCGTCGATCTCGGCCACCCACCGCTGGCTGGCCCCTCGGTCCTGTGTCACGATCGCCTCGGAATGGGCCGAGGAGTGCTGCTGTACGTGGCGCAGCGCTGCGTCCAGGTCTGGCACGACCCGTGCGCTGATGTCCAGCGACAGGAACTCGGTGTCGTCGTCCTCGGTCGTGATCGGCTGGAATGCCGTGTTGGCAGCGCTGGCGAACTCCGACATCGCCTCGTCCCCGTGCACGGTGACCCCGGACGCGGTGAACTCCTCCATGATGCGCGGCAGCACCGCCTCAGCGATGTCCGCGTGGACCAGCAGCGACTCGGCCGCGTTGCAGACCGATGTCCGATGGGTCTTGGCGTTGACCACGATCGATACGGCCATCTCGACGTCGGCGGCCGCGTCCACATACACGTGGCAGTTGCCGATGCCGGTCTCGATGACGGGCACGGTGGACTCGGCCACGACGGTGTTGATGAGGTCGGCCCCGCCACGAGGGATGACCAGATCGACCAGACCTCGAGCCGTCATCAAGGCCCGACCGCTGTCGCGCCCTCCCCCGCTGAGCAGGTTCACCGCGTCCGGCGGTAGATCCATGGCGGTCAAGGCGTCACGCATGACCCTCACGCTGGCGGCGTTGGTGCTCGCCGCCGCGGATCCGCCGCGAAGGATGACCGCGTTGCCGGATTTCAGGCCCAGACCTGCCGCATCGACCGTGACATTGGGGCGCGCCTCGTAGATCATCCCGACGACCCCCATAGGAACGCGCACCTGGCGGATCTGCAGGCCGTTGGCCAGCCGGGACCCGCGCACGATCTCCCCCACCGGGTCCGGAAGGCCGGCGACGGCACGCAGACCTTGAGCACTGTCCTTGACACGTCCAGCACCGAAGGTCAGCCGGTCCAACAAGTTCTGTGGCATCCCGGCGGCTCGGCCACGATCCAGATCCTCACCGTTGGCCTCGGCGATGCTCTCGGCGTGGGCGTCCAGCGCATCGGCCATCGCGCAGAGCGCCTCGTCCTTCTGCGCTCGGGTCAACAGGGCCAGACGACGTGCGGCGTCTCTGGCCTGGCGAGCGACCTCGTGGACCCTGTCGACGACGGTGGGGTCGATGGCGAGAGTAGGTGCGGTCATGCGGCTCCTTCGGTGAGGCGGCTCACAGAACCACCAGGTCGTCGCGGCGAACGACGGTCTGGGCGGTTGTGCCAGCCATTCGAGGACGTCCGTGGTCGTGGGCGTCGGTGTTCAGTCGTCGGCCGACCAGCGGTGCCAGATCGGCCGAGGAGTAGTTGACGAGCCCCCGGGCCACGACCCGACCGTCGGGGTCGCACAGGTCGACGGTGTCGCCGACGGAGAAGTGGCCCTCGATCCGGGTCACCCCCACCGGCAGCAACGAGGTCTGCCGCTGCACCACTGCCGCGACGGCGCCGTGATCGAGCACGACCCGTCCGTGCGCGGTGGTGGCGTGTGCCAGCCACCTGCGTCGGGCGGACTTCTTGGGTCCGGTGGGGGCGAAGTAGGTCCCGACGTCGTCGCCGGCCAAGGCCCGGCCCGCCTGCTCGGTGCTGGTCAGCAGCACCGAGATGCCCTCCTGGGTGGCCATCGCCGCAGCGGCCACCTTGGAGGCCATCCCCCCGGTGCCGACGGTCGAGGTCATGGTGGAGATGTCGACGTCAGCGATCTCGTCGGGGGCGGTCACCACCGGAATCCGGCGCGCGGCCGGGTCCTGCGGATGGGCGTCGTAGAGCGCGTCCACATCGGAGAGCAGGATCAGGGCGTCTGCGTCGACCAGGTTGGCCACCAGGGCGGCCAGTCGGTCGTTGTCACCGAAGCGGATCTCGTCCGTGGCCACAGCGTCGTTCTCGTTGACGACCGGCACCACTTCCAGCTCCAGCAGGCGCTCCAGCGTGCGTGAGGCGTTGACGTAGTGGCTCCGACGGTGCAGGTCGTCCGCCGTGAGCAGGACCTGTCCCACGTTCATGCCGTGCAAGGAGAAGGCCTGGGTGTATGCCGCCATCAGGCTTCCCTGGCCGGCGCTGGCCGCTGCCTGCTGGGTGGCGAGGTCCTTCGGGCGTCGAGTGAGACCAAGCGGAGTCATCCCTGCAGCAATGGCTCCTGAGGAGACCAACAGCACCTGCGTTCCCTCCTGCCACCGCTTCGCGATCACCGTGGACAGGGCCTGCAGCGGGTAGGCGTCGATGCCTCCTCGGGAGGCCGTGATCGAGGAGGACCCTACCTTGACGACGATCCGGGGAGCATGGCGCAGGACGGCCCGAACATCAGTCACAGACAGCATACTAATGCACTTCAACACATAAAAATACGCAAGAGGTTGCGCCGGAGTGCCGACGAGCACCATGGCCACTGCCCGGGTCAGCGGCAGACCGCTCGCCGCGTGCCCCTCGTCAGTCGCCCTCGGGGTCCTGGCCGCCGCGTTCGGCCCGCATCTCCGCCCGGGCGGCCTCGGCTTGGTCCATCTTGGCGTGGAACGCCTCGCGCTTCTCCTCCCGCGTGGGTCGCTCGTTCTCCTCCAGCCGCACATCGCTACCGCGTGAGCCGAGCAGCTCGGCGCCACTGGACATGGTGGGCTCCCAGTCGAAGACCACCGCATTGTCCGCCGGTCCGATCAGCACCGTTGAGCCCGCCACGGCGCCTGCCTTGAACAGCGCTTCCTCGACCCCGAGTCGATTCAGTCGATCCGCGAGGTATCCGACGGCCTCGTCGTTGCTGAAGTCGGTCTGCCGCACCCACCGGGTCGGTCGCTCCCCCACGACGCGGAAGGTCTCCTCCTCGCCGCTAGCCTCGCGCTCGATCGTGAACCCGCTGTCGTCCTTGGCCACCGGTCGCAACACGACGCGTGTCTTCTTTACCGGGGGCATCTCCTCGCGTGCGCGCGCGACGTGTCCGGCGAGCGCAAACGTGAGCTCCTTGAGCCCGATGTGGGCCACGGCGGAGACGATGTACACATGGAGACCACGGGCCTCGAGCTCGGGCTTGACCAGCTCGGCAAGCTCCCGCGCCTCGGGAACATCGGCTTTGTTCAGCACCACGATCCGGACGCGGTCGGCCAGCGGAAGACCTCCCAGAGAGGCGTCCGGGACGTACTCGGCGAGTTCTTGCTCAATGACGTCGAGGTCCGTGAGCGGGTCGCGACCGGGCTCCAACGTGGCGCAGTCGATCACGTGGGCGAGCACGTGACAGCGTTCCACGTGCCGCAGGAAGTGCAGACCGAGCCCCTTGCCCTGACTCGCTCCGGGGATCAGACCGGGAACGTCGGCGATGGTGAAGCGTGCACCGCCCGCCGTGACGACCCCGAGGTTGGGCACCAGGGTGGTGAACGGGTAGTCGGCGATCTTCGGCTTTGCGGCGCTGACCACAGAGACCAGTGACGACTTGCCTGCCGAGGGAAACCCGATCAGGGCCACGTCAGCCAACGTCTTGAGCTCGAGCACCACATCGCACTCCTCACCCGGCTCCCCGAGCAAGGCGAACCCTGGAGCCTTACGCCGCGGCGAGGCCAGCGCGTTGTTGCCCAGTCCCCCGCGCCCCCCGTGGGCCACCACGTACTCGGTGCCCTCGCCGACCAGATCCGCCAACATGCGTCCGTCCCGGCTGCTGATCACCGTGCCTTCGGGCACCGGGAGGACGAGATCTTCACCCGAAGCGCCGTGACGCTCATGCCCAGCGCCGGGTTTGCCACTCGGGGCGTGCTGATGGGGACCGCGGTGGTACTCCAGCAGCGTCGTGACCGAGGGGTCCACCCGCACGATGACGTTGCCGCCATGCCCACCCGTGCCTCCGTCCGGTCCACCCAGTGGTTTGAACTTCTCCCGGTGCACGGACGCCACGCCGTTCCCACCGTTGCCGGCTCTCACGTGGAGCACGACGCGGTCAACAAACGTGGCCATAGCTCTTCCTTTCAAACATGCAGCCCCTCAGGGCCAAAGCACAATGCCGGTGAATGCCCAAGGCATCACCGGCATTGCATGGTCCCGGGGGACTCCCCGGGATGGAGCATCCCCTAGACGGAGACTTCCTGCTCCACGATGTTGACGGTCTTGCGTCCTCGCTTGGCGCCGAACTTGACGGTGCCCGCGATCAACGCGAAGAGGGTGTCGTCCGAACCGCGACCGACGCCTTCACCGGGGTGGAAGTGCGTGCCACGCTGACGGACGAGGATCTCGCCGGCGCCGACGGCCTGGCCGCCGAAGCGCTTCACGCCGAGACGTTGGGCGTTGGAGTCGCGACCGTTGCGGGTCGAAGATGCACCTTTTTTGTGTGCCATGGCTGCTGCCTACCTTTGCTCAGTGGGTCGTGCGGAGATCGCGGACGGATCCGTCGATGCTCAGACGTCGATAGCGGTGATCTTGACCTGCGTCAACGGCTGACGATGCCCTTGACGCTTCTTGTAGCCGGTCTTGTTCTTGAACTTCTGGATCACGATCTTGGGGCCCTTGGCGGGCTGCACGACCTCGGCCGTGACCGTGATCTTGGCCAGTGCGTCGGCCTCGGAGGTCACGGTGTCGCCGTCGACCAGCAGCAGGGGACGCAGGTCCACCGAGTCACCGACCGAGGCGCTGACCTTGTCGATGATGAGGACGTCGCCAACGGAAACCTTCTCCTGGCGGGCGCCAGCGCGAACGATCGCGTACACGGGGTACTCACTTCCTGCAGTGCTGATGGGGGACAACGTCCCAGTGGTATGAGGTGGCGTCAGCACGTGCTGTTCCCACGAGGACAGTGAATGGTCGTGTGACCGCTCGCAGGGCTGCGCCGACCTCCAAGGTTAACGCCTCCGGTGCTGCTGGCCAAAACGGATCGTCCACGTCGTGAAGCGCTCACGCCTCGTCACCGTTCCCGGCCACGGGGGGGCCCGCTGGCGCCACGACTCGGCCGCGCTTGCGACGGGGGCGGGCTGGTGTCTGGACCTGGGGCTCGTCCGGGATCATCGGTTGTTGCGTCGTCACCTCGGGAGTAGTGACCTCGGGAGTGGTGACCTCGGGAGTGGTGACCTCGGCCACCGCCGCTGCGGTGGCGTTGGCGCTCTCGTCGGTGGACCCGGCCTGCAACGCGGCGGCGTGCGCTGCTGCTGCGATCTGGGCCGGAGTCGGACCGCTCGGTGCCTTGGCGGCCCCGGACGGTCCGCCGTTGCCGTTGTTGGCGTTTCCTGAGCCGCCGTCTGAGGTCGAGGCGCGCCCCTTGCGCGCACCGCGACCTCGCGCGTTGCTGTTGCTGTTGCTCGCTTCCGTGCTCGGCTTCTCGACGGGCTCACTGTGCACCACGAGTCCTCGGCCGTTGCAGTGCACGCACGGCTCGGAGAACACCTCGATGAGACCTGACCCCACCCGCTTGCGCGTCATCTGAACCAAGCCGAGCGAGGTGACCTCGGCGACCTGATGTTTGGTGCGGTCTCGGCCCAGACACTCCAACAGGCGACGCACCACCAGATCGCGGTTGCTCTCCAGCACCATGTCGATGAAGTCGATCACGATGATGCCGCCGATGTCCCGGACTCGGAGCTGCCGGACGATCTCCTCGGCCGCCTCGATGTTGTTCTTGGTGACCGTCTCCTCGAGGTTGCCGCCGGATCCGACGAACTTCCCCGTGTTGACGTCGACTACGGTCATCGCCTCGGTGCGGTCGATGACCAGCGACCCCCCTGAAGGGAGCCACACCTTGCGGTCCATCGCCTTGGACAACGCCTCGGTGATCCGGTGCTCCGTGAACACGTCGGCGGTGGAGGTCCACTTCTCGACCCGGTCCCGCAGATCGGGCGCAACGCGCTCGATGTAGTCGCTGACCTCGTGCCAGGCCTGATCGCCGGAGACGATGAGCTTGTTGAAGTCCTCGTTGAAGACATCCCGGATGACCCGCACCGTCATCTCGGGCTCGCCGTGCAGCAGCACGGGTCCGTTCGCCGACTTCGCCTTCGCTCCGGCTTTGGCCTGGATGGTCTCCCACATGGCGGTCAGCCGTTCGACGTCCGCTCGCAGATCCTCCTCGCTGGCTCCCTCGGCCGCGGTGCGCACGATCACCCCGGCCTCGGCGGGCACCACCTCTTTGAGGATCTTCTTCAGTCGGGCCCGCTCGGTGTCGGGGAGCTTGCGCGAGATGCCCGTCATCGAGTTGCCGGGCACGTAGACCAGGAATCGCCCGGGTAGCGACACCTGGGACGTCAACCGGGCACCTTTGTGACCGATGGGGTCCTTGGTCACCTGCACCAGGACGCTCTCCCCCGAGGTCAGCGCATTCTCGATCCGCTTGGCCTGGTTGACCTCCAGCCCGGCTGCGTCCCAGTTCACCTCGCCGGCATACAGCACCGCATTGCGGCCCTTGCCGATATCGACGAAGGCGGCCTCCATGCTGGGCAGCACGTTCTGCACGCGTCCCAGGTAGACGTTGCCCACCGTGGTCGACTGCGTCTGTTGGGAGACGTAGTGCTCCACGAGCACCCCATCTTCGAGCACCCCGATCTGAGTGCGGTCCTCCAGACCGCGCACCACCATCACGCGGTCGACACTCTCGCGACGGGCCAAGAACTCGGCCTCGCTGATCACCGTGCGACGTCGTCCGGTCTCACGACCCTCACGGCGTCGCTGGCGTTTGGCTTCCAGACGAGTCGAACCGCGCACCCCGGTGACTTCGTCGCGGGCGGCGCGTTCCGGGCTGTCGCCCCGACGGCGTCGGCGCCTCCTCTTGCTCGAGCCATCGGAGTCGTCGTCACCGTCATCCGTGCCGGCTGAGGACGACGGGTCGCTGCCGTCCTTGGTGCTCTCCTCGCCCGCGTCCGACTTCGGGCCCTCGGAACGTCCCCCTCCTTGCTTGGCGTTGCCCGACTTCCCGCCCGTGGACTTCGCTCCTGTCGACCTGCCTCCGCGAGAAGGTGCCTTGCCCCCGGACCCACCCTCCTGCGGCGTCTCGTCGTCCCCCGTAGCGGCTTCTCCTGACGCGCTGTCGTCATCCTGGCCTGAGCCCGAAGGTCGGTCCGAGCCGGACTCATCGATGCCACTATCGGCGCCCTGACCGCGGCCACGCCGCCCCTTACCCCCACGCTTGCGCCGGCGGTTCTTCGATCCCCCCTCGGGCTCGGCGTCACCACCTGCGCCCTCCGGCGCAGAGTCCGAGGATCCGGAGTCCGTGGACGGCGTCGAGGGCCCATCGGTGCGCCCACCTTTGCGTGGGCGCTGCTTCTCCCCCGACTCGTCGTTGTCCGGCGGCGTGCCCGCGACCGCAGCGGACTCGCTGCCCTCCGGCGCGGAGGCACGGCGGGGTTTGGGCTTGCGTTTCGGGACCTCGCTGAGGTCCGGCGCCTGGAAGACGAGGCCGAAGCCAGCGCTGGGCGCTGCCTTGGCGGCCGGAGTCTTCGGTTTCGTCTGGTCGGCGTCAGCCGCCGTCGCTGCGGTGGGCGTGGTGGGTTCGTCCGTGGTGGACATGGAGTCCTCTCGTGCCCAGCGGACCGGTCCAACCCTGGCCCGTCAGGCCCACCATCCGCTGTAGCGGTAGCGTCGTCGGACCCAGCAGGGTCGGACGGAAGTTCATCCGTACACCGCTTGGCTCGCGCACTTCGCGCGGCACCAGGCTGTGCCGAGGATTCCCTAGACCGACCTGCTCATCGCGTTGGTCGCGCCGCAGGTCGGTGACCCTCGGGCTCGTCGGCGGGTGTGGGAGCCGCAGAGCCAGTGGCAGTATCGCATAGCCGCAGCGAAATCAGCGCAGATCCGCCACCACCAGGCCCGCGCGCGCCTTCGGCACGAACCAGGTCGATTTACGCGGCATCGCCTCGCGGTTGATGTTCACCTCGACGAAGTCGTCGACGGTCACCGGCGCGATCAGGACCGCCGCAGCGGCTCGACCTTCGTCGACGGCAGCGCACAACCATGAAGCGGGGTAGTCCCCTCCGACGTAGCTGATGCGCTCGTCGCCGGGTTCCCAGGCCAGGATCTGCCGGACCAACACCTGCTCCACCAGGGCGTGGTCCATGGACGCGACACGACCTACGCGGGGG
>JBASAN010000453.1:0-2431 GCA_049650625.1 Ornithinimicrobium sp. | reverse complement strand
ACGTCAGGCCCTGCGGCGACGTCGAGTCGCGCGCGTCGCTCGCCGATCACCCTGCCGCCCAGGTCGCTCAGGGCGGCAACGGCGTGCGTCGCGCCGACGTCGACCCCCGCCACGACCCGGGCCGCAGGGTTCAGCGCGATGAGCGAGGGAGGACGGCCGCCGGTGGAGCGGGCAGCTCCTTGAGGGGTCACCAGGCCGAGCTCGATGAGCGTGTCGATGCGTGCGGCGATCGTCGTGCGGACCATTCCGGACTCGGCCGCCAGCTGGGCTCGGGTCCGTGGCTTCCCGTCCCGCAGGAGCTCGAAGACATCGCTGGTCCGCACGTCGGAAGTGAACCACGGCCCACTTCTAACGCACAACCACTGACTTCTGCCGACTTCTCGACAAAAGCGTGCAATCTATGCCACAGTGCGTCTCGTGACATCCAATGACGGTTGCACTGCGCAGGCCGCACCCCCATCGCGGCAGCCCGTCCTGCGCGCTCGCGGACTGACCAAGCGGTTCTTCGGCAACGCGGTGCTGCTCGACGTGGCGATCGACCTCTACCCCGGTCAGGTCCACGGCTTGGTGGGGGAGAACGGCGCCGGCAAGTCGACCCTGATGAAGATCCTGGCCGGGGTGCATCAGGCGGACGAGGGCACCTTCGCGATCGCCGGAGATCAGATGCACTTCGCGCACCCGGTCCAAGCGCAGCAAGCGGGCCTGTCCACGGTGTTCCAGGAGTTCAACCTGCTGCCCGACCGGACGGTCGCCGAAAACATCTACCTGGGCCGAGAGCCCCGCCGCGGTCCCTTCGTGGACACGGCCGGGATGCAGCGCGACACCGCCGAGCTGCTCGACGGGCTCGGCGTCACCGGTCTCGAGCCGTCCCGGCCCGTGCGCACCCTCTCGGTCGCCGAGCAGCAGATCGTCGAGATCGCCAAGGCGGTGAGCTACGACTCCCGGATCATCTCGATGGACGAACCTACCGCGGCGCTCGCCGACCACGAGGTCGAGCTGCTCTACACGATCATCCGCCGGCTCCTCGAGCGGGACGTCGCTATCCTCTACGTGTCCCACCGGCTCAAAGAGCTGTTCGACCTCAGCGACACGATCACCGTCCTCAAGGACGGGCGCCAGGTCACCACTCAGCCTGCTGCTGACCTCGACGAAGCCTCGTTGGTGAGCCTAATGGTCGGTCGTGAGCTCTCCGCCGTCTTCCCGGGGCCCCACCCCGATACACGGGTGGGCGAAGAGCTCCTCACGCTCTGGGGCAGCGGCAACGAGTATGTCGACGGGCTCGACCTTCGGCTGCGCGCCGGGGAGATCGTCGGACTGGCCGGTCTCCAAGGTGCCGGGCGGACCGAGCTCGTCGAGTCGATCTTCGGGGTCCACCCGTTCACCCGCGGGGTCATGACCCTCGACGGCGTCCCGGCCAAGATCACCTCGCCTCGTCAGGCCATCCGTCGAGGCCTCGGGCTGATCACCGAGGACCGCAAGGCCAAAGGCCTGGCCCTGCAGCAGTCCATCCTCGACAACGCCCTCGGGATCGTGCGCTCCGTCTTCCCTCGCCGCACTCCAGAGCTGCGTCGCGAGATGCCTGGGGTGCTGTCGTCGATGGCCGTCGCCGCGCGAGCCCAGGACCAGGAGGTCCAGTTCCTCTCGGGGGGCAACCAGCAGAAGGTGGTGCTCGCACGCTCGCTCTCGGTCACCCCCCGGATCATGCTCATGGACGAGCCGACCCGAGGCATCGACGTCGGAGCCAAGCACGCGATCTACCAGCTGATGCGCGACCTGTCCGCCGACGGGGTCGGCATCCTGATGGTGTCCAGCGAGCTGCCCGAGGTCATCGGCATCTCCGACCGCATCCTGGTGATGCGTGACGGGCTCCTGGCCGGCGAGCTGCCGAAGGGATCCTCCGAGGAGGCGTTCCTGGCCCTGGCGACCGGGGCCGAAACCCGCTCCGAGCAGGAGTGCGACGCATGAGCTCGATCCTGCCCCGCCGTCTCACCTCCACCGGCATCGTCTACCTCGTGCTCCTCTTCGTCGTGGTCGGCGGCGGGCTGCTCACGGCCAGCGCCGGACGCAACTTCTTCAGCACCGGCAACATCTCGGCCATCCTCACCGGGATGAGCATCCTCGGCTTCGTGGCCATCGGGCAGACGTTGGTCATCCTCGGTGGCAGCCTGGACCTGTCCGTGCCCTACGTCGCCAGCCTGACCAGTCTCAACGCCGGGGTCATCATGGCCGGCCAGTCCGGCAACATCATCCTCGCGGTCACGATCGCCCTCGGGGTGGCCGCCCTGGTCGGTCTGGTCAACGGGTTGGTCGTCAGCTACCTCAACGTGCACGGCTTCATCGCCAGCCTGGGCATGGGCCTGATCCTCGCGGGCTACCTCGGCTCGACCTACCAGGGGTCCGCGGGCCTGGCACCGCGGGACTTCCGGCTCAT
>JBASAN010000452.1:0-3360 GCA_049650625.1 Ornithinimicrobium sp. | reverse complement strand
TACTTCGCCCACGCCTACAAGGGTCAGGACGGCGCAGACGAGCTGCTCGCGAGGTTCGTCCGGGGTGGGGGTGAGCTCCTGGATGTCGAGTACCTCACGCTGAACCAGCGGCGCGTCGTCGCCTTCGGCTACTGGGCCGGCTACGTCGGGGCGTCGTTGGCCCTGCTGCAGGCGCGCGGGGCGCTGAGAGCACCGTTGGCACCGATGGGGCGCTCGCAACTGGACCGCGCGGTGCGCGAGAGCTCGTCGGGCCCAGGATCAGCGTTGGTCATCGGGGCGCGTGGGCGCAGTGGTCGCGGGGCCGTTGACGCGTTGGCGGGAGCCGGATGGGACGTGACGAAGTGGGGCCTGGTCGACACCGCCGACCTCGACAAGGACGCCTTGCTCGGTCACGAGCTGCTGGTGAACTGTGTGGTGACGCACCGGCCTCAGGAACCGTTCGTCACCAGCGCCGACATCGGCGCGCAGGGACGGCACCTGCGGGTCATCGGTGACGTGACCTGCGACGTCACCTCGGCCAACAACGTCCTCCCCATCAACACCTCGGTGACCACGTGGGATACGCCAGCACGACAGGTGGGTTCGCCCTCCGACCCACTGGACGTCATCGCCATCGACAATCTTCCCTCCCTCCTGCCGTTGGAGGCCAGCGTGAGCTTCTCCGCCGACTTCACCCCGTTGCTCGTTGACCTGGCGGGACGGACAGGCCCCTTCGCCGCTGCTCAGGACACCTTCTGCCGCGCCACCGCGGCTCTGCCCCAGGACTGAGAGCCTGCACTGCGCGGGGCCGGCCTCAACAGGCGGTGCGGCTGCCCCGGTGTCACAGTGGGAACTCATGGTCCACCGACGAAGGAGCACCGATGGGTATCGCGGACAAGATCAGCAACTCCAGTGAAGACGCCAAGGGCAACGCCAAGGAAGCCGCCGGTGACGCCACCGGGAACGAGCAGATGCAGGCCGAAGGCAAGGCCGACCAAGGCAAGGCCGACATGAAGCAAACGGGCGAGAAGGCGAAGGACGCGTTCAACGACGCGACCAAGTAGCTCCACCTGAAACACGCCCGACCGGCCGCACACACTCCGTTCCCACGGCCTGTGTGCGGCCGTTTCCGTGACGCAGATGCTCTTCGGACGTGCCGCATACTGGCCTGATGTCGTCCCAAGCCCCGCCGGCAGTCGTGCTGATCCGTCCGCGTCACTTCACCCCCAACCCGGCCACCGCCGTGGACAACGCCTTTCAGTCACTGGACCCCAGCCGAGATGCCGGACAGATCGCTGCGGACGCCTACGCCGAAGTCACCGGCGTCGCCGAAGCCCTCACCCAGTCCGGCGTCCGGGTGCACATCTTCGAGAACGAGAGCGCGACGCACCCTGACTCTGTGTTCCCGAACAACTGGTTCTCCACCCACGCCGGGGGCTACGTCGCGATCTACCCGATGCACTCGGAGAGCCGACGCATCGAACGGCGCAACGACATCATCGAGATGCTGAAGCGTGACTACCGCGTCCAGGAGGTCACCGACTACTCCGGGTTGGAGTACGACTCGATCTTCCTCGAGGGCACCGGCGCCATGGTGCTGGACCACACCAGCCGACTGGTCTTCGCCGCCCGCTCCAACCGCGCGAACTCGATGGCGCTGGAGCGGTTCTGCACCCGGTTCGGCTACGAGTCGCTCGTCTTCGACGCCGTCGACGGCGCTGGCCAGCCGATCTATCACACCAACGTCATGATGTGCATCGGCACTGCTTTCGCGATGGTCGGGGTCGAGATGATCCCGGACCAGCGACGCCGCGCCGATGTGGTCGAGGCCATCGAGGACTCCGAGCGCGCGCTGATCTCGCTGCGCACCGAACAGATCCTCGACTTCGCGGGCAACGCCATCGAGCTGCAAGGCCCCGACGGCCGGAGCCTGGTGATGTCCAGGCGCGCCCACCGCAGTCTGGACTCCGACCAGATCGCCCTCATCGAGCGCAGCTGTCGCATCCTGCCGGTGGACGTGCCGACCATCGAGCTCGCCGGCGGCTCGGTGCGCTGCATGCTCGCCGGTGTGCACCTGACTCCCCGCCGAATCACGAAGGAGACCTAGTCCCGCAGGCTCAAAGGGTTGCCGGTTGAGCGCGTTGCTGGGACGCTGTGCGGACTCCCACCTGAAAAGAGTCGTTCTATGTCCGCTGGCACCGTCGGCTTCGCCATTCTGATCCTGGGGTTGTTCCTCCTGATCGGAAAGATCATTCGGGTCAAAACCTCCATCGTCCAAAAGCTGTTCCTGCCCAGCTCGATCATCGGCGGGTTCATCCTGCTCTTCCTCGGGCCACAGGTGCTGGGCAAGCTTGGCGGTCCGGAGAACGGCCTTTTCACCGCCGACATGCTTTCGGTGTGGGCGACCCTTCCCGGCCTCCTCATCAGTATCGTGTTCGCCACCCTCTTCCTCGGGAAGGAGCTGCCGAAGCCCAAACAGGCGGCCGAGCTGGCCGGCCCGCAGCTGTCCCTGGGTATTGCCCTGGGATCCGGCCAGTACATGATCGCTTTGTTGCTGGCCGTAGTAATCCTCGTGCCGCTCTTCAACGCCGAGCCCATGGTGGGCGCCTTGCTGGAGATCGGCTTCGAAGGTGGCCACGGAACGGCCGCCGGGATGCGGGGCGCGCTGGAGGACGTGGGCTACGAGAGCGGAGCAGACATTGCCATCGGCATCGCGACGGTCGGCGTGGTGGGCGGCATCCTGATCGGCATCATCTTGATCAACTGGGCCGTTCGCACCGGACGGACGCAGATCGTCAAAGGCAACGTCGAGGCCTCGATCGATGAGCAGAAGGGCCTCTACGCCGCGGACGAGCACTACCCCGCCGGCGAGCTGACCTCACGCCCTGCCTCGGTCGAACCGCTGTCGCTCCACGCCTCCATCGTTGCGATCTCGATCTTGCTCGGCTGGCTGCTCCTGGAGGCCCTGAAGTGGATCGAGGGCGCGACCTACGGCGGCTCCTTCGAGCTGTTCACGTTCGTGCCCCTCTTCCCTCTGGCCATGCTCGGCGGAGTGTTCGTGCAGTTCGTCGCCGAGAAGATGGGCGTGGACCGTCTGATCGACGACCAGATCATGCTGCGCATCCAGGGCCTGGCGTTGGACTTCCTCATCATCGCGGCCCTCGCCACGCTGTCTCTGGAGGCCATCGGCAACAACATCGGATCGTTCCTGATCCTGTGTGCCTTCGGCATCGCCCTCAACGTGGGTCTGCTGCTCTGGCTGGCCCCACGGGTCATTCCGGACTACTGGTTCGAGCGCGGCATCGGTGACTTCGGCCAGTCCATGGGTGTCACCGCCACCGGACTGATCCTCATGCGCATCGTGGACCCGGACGCCGAAAG